>QHMS01000288.1 GCA_003217895.1 Verrucomicrobiota bacterium | reverse complement strand
TTAAAAATATGCAACGACGTATATCACAAGTGTTTGGGGAATTGCGTTAATCGCGAAAGATAAACCGATATGTTTAGTCGATATTTCTGACCTTATCGCAATGCAAGATTGTTCTCGCTAGCGCGGCGGCACCGCCACTTTCGTGGGGTGGCCCTTGCGGCGTCGCTTCTTGCGGTGGGGCTTCTGGCGCGATATTACCACTCTTTGGATTCGCCCTTGTGCTAGTGCGTCTCGATCACGTTGCCAGCGCCCACCTGGACGACTAGGAAGCGTCGGACTTCTACCTATACACAAATCCGCCGGGTGCCCGATTGTGCGATGCTTTGCAGCCGACCACATTTACTCAAGGAAAGGGGAGTGGTTATGCTCAAAACCAACACAGTCGCGGATCTCCGGCAACAGATTCATGACGACCTCCGAAGACAACATCCTGAATGGGTTCTGCCAAACGGCGAATCCCCAATGTGCGACGTCTACGAGGTGCGGCTCATGGATGAACTTTCCGAACTGGGTGTCCGGCTCACAGACGACAAGACCAAGAAGGGGTCAAATCTCAACATTTGACATTAGGCTGGCTTCCTATGACAAGGCATGGCTCGGCCTCTGCGAGTCGAGTTTTGATTAAGGCATGGTGCGCGCGCAACAACCCAGTTGCGTAAAGAAATGTTAAATGTTGAGATTTGACCCCAGGTTCGGCACATGGTGATAAAAATTGAAGTGGTCCGAAATTGATGCTTGCAGCTAGGAACGTTTTTTGTCATAACCTCGGCTCATGAAAAGTTTCTTTCTTACCTTCAGTTTAGCCTGCGCTGTAGTTCTGACATGCCAGCTATCCGGCTGTCAATCGCTCGCGACTTACAATGCTTATCCTGACCGATGCTACGCTTTTATGCCGTTGGATATTACGAGAGGTGGAGGCGGTCTTTTCGTCCGGCCACTTCCTGCTTGTCAACCGTACTCTAGCGTCGCGACATATTCTGGAAAATAATCGCTGACAACCTCAGCAAAGCTGGTTGGAGTTGGGGGTTACGTCTCAGCTGTTGATTCGGAGGGACGAACCAACTGGATTGTTGACGCAAATCGCGGCAACGGAAAGGGTTTCATTGTGCGTCCGGATGAAAAGCTGACGCGTTTATGGAATTGGAATCGGCGGTTTGTGCTCGTGTCGATTGTGCTTGACGAGCCGGCGAGATTTTTCAAACTGCGTTTCGCCAAACGGATTCGAATTAGGCGGAGGGCTTTTTCCCGCTGTGTCCTTCGCCCCTATCCGAACCTGCGATCCAAGAAATCAACGCAGCGGGGAAAAGGAGAGGAAGAAGGATGAATCGACTGATTTCAAGAACGTCGAACAAAATAGGAGTCTTCTATCGGCGCAGGAGGTTACGACCTGTGGAAGGCAGCATCATAAGAAAGTTAACAATGGTGCTCTGGCTGCCCGCGTGTCTTACGCTGATCGGGTGCGATTTCCGCAAACCAACCCCGGCTGTAACCTCGCCTACGGTGCAGTCGCCAACCCCGAGTGTGACTCGGGTTGGACCCCAAGGTGGGTCCCCGATTCCCTGCAAGGGTGGGTCCGCGGCTGGCGCCCTGGGTCCCTGCTCGGACGGCATTCAGCTCATGCAAGTATGTGGGAACTGCGAGGCTGATTCTGGCTACCCCACTAGCGCGAACCGGTACGGTTGGTGGTGCACCAACAACTTTGACGAAGCGGTGAAGATGCTCGGCTTCACGCAGAATTGTAAGGTTGCGCGCGTCGCCAGCCAGGAAGGCTGCTGCAAACACAGTTGGTAATGGATCGGCCCAGCGTACCACAGACCACCGAATGGGAGCGCATCGGAGATTAGATCGACACCGCATCTACTTTGCGCGGGTGTACTTCGTAACACTGCCTTCCTGGCTTTCGGTAGTGGATCCCAAAAGCAAAGTGTGTCGCGTGTCAGGGCAATTCCAGTTAATCTTTTCCGTGATGAGCGACACCCCTCGGAGCGTTGCGCTTTGCGTAGTTGTCGTTTGTTTCGCGTCAGTCGCGCTCGCGGATGACTTCAAAACGATTCAGGGAAAGGAATACAAAAACGTCACGGTTACTCGTGTCGAACCCGATGGCATCGTGCTCGAAAGCAAATCGGGAATCTCGAAGGTTTACTTCGTCGAGCTGCCCAAAGACGTTCAGGAACGGTTTCATTACGGTTCTGCGACGCCAACTGGAAAGCCAGTCACGCAACGCATCGACAAGGCCGAAAGCGCCAATCACGCCACCGCGTCCTTCGATGCCGGTACGTTTGCCGATAGGTTTGCGCAACGAGTCGAAAAACAGCTCGACGAGCGGGAGTCGATCTTACAGGGGAAACACACGCCCGGCTCGGCAGAGTTGATGGTGATACGCGAGCTTAATTGGCACAAGGCCTTCTTGGCTGGGACTGGTATCATTGCCATCGTGCTGTTCGCTATCGTTTGGGCTCGTGTTAAATAACAAGCAATGACGCGAACAAAGTTCTAAATGAAGTATTGGGAAATAATTGCTGACACTCAGCAAAGCGGGATGGAGTTTGGGCTGCGTCGCAGCGATTGATTCCGAGGGGCGAAGGATCTGGATTGCTGACGCGCATCGCGGCAACGGAAAGGGTTTCATTGTGGGTCCGGATGAAAAGCTGACTGCGTTTTTCGAACTGGAATCTGCGGTTCGCGCTCGTGACGATTGTGCTTGACGAGCAGGCTGAGATTTTTGATCACGTTGCCAGTTTGATTGATCTTCGGGGGCCGAAATCCGGCGACCTGCTACGTTCACCAGTTATCTCCAAGGCCTGCCCAAAATAAAGCATCATTGGTGCAAAATTGAGGCCAGACGGCGGCGCTGTTTTATCTTTCATCCAGGTTTTGTGATCAAAAAATTGCCGCCCCGCACACCCGAAAGGTGTGAGAGGCGGCTGTTCCCCCCAGAACAACATTATTCTACGGAAACGGCGGAGCCAAGTTTCGAAAAATTTTCAAGATTGTCAGCGATGATCTCCCGCACAAGTGGCAGCCCCGGAGGGGAACGAAACGTTAAAAACGTTAAATAGCGATTCGCGCTTGCGCCCGACTGTGCTTGACGAACAGCTGAGATTCTTGCCAAACTCACCGTCACTAAACGGATCTGAATCAGGCGGAGGAACTTTCCTCGCTAGGTTCTTCGCCTCTTCCAGACGTGCAATCGCAGAATCAACGCGGCGGGGAACAAAAAGGAAGAACCCATGAATCCACTGATTCCACTAAAAAAAGCAATTCCATTATTTCTCGTTGCACTGCTGCTTGCTTGCTTTGCCATCGTCTGCGTTGTGCAAGCTCAATCACTCACCCCGAGCGAATCGCCCATTGCATCACCCTCACCGACTGAGAAAGCTGCATTGCCCTCACCGGCCAAGTCGCCAACGGCTTCGCCATTTGGTAGATCACGTGTTTCCTACGGCAGAGAAGAATGCGTAGCACTTCCTCCGGCTCCTGGAACTGAAATTGATTCAGGCCGAAAGGATGATGAAGACGACCTTTGCAAGATTAGATTCGACGATCCGAACGTGATTTTGTGTCCTGCGCTTTATAGCACAAATCCCGGGACTGATATCTACGAATTACCGACTGGAGTTTCAAGAGCATCCTTTGAACAGAAGGAATGCGCCAAGGCGACAGGGAGAAATGCCCATTTCCTAGCAAAATATAAGCAATCAACAAGCTGCTCTTACACTCCGGCGATATTAGCTTACGGAAAGGTGGCTGATGCACTTAAAATACATGTTGATGTTCCGTCAGTTGTCTATCGAACGATGGAACAAGCAACCCACAAGGGAGTCGAAAAAATGGCCGGCGTCTATGCTCACGATCTCATAAAGCAAACCTGGGCTGGACTCGTTAGCCAAATGGCAAATTCAAATCCCAAAGTGATAAAGGACGGACTTCTTTACGGAGCATTGCTCGACCACCAGGGTGGAATTGATCATCACCCTACTTTGAATCACAGGGGTCCCGATCCCAATCCTGCAGCTCCCTTTCTTGCATCTTCAACTTGGGCCATGGCTACGAAAGGCTCAGAGATAAGGAGTCAAATTCCGCCTTCGCTGAAGACACTCGGGCAAATGATGGCCGTTCGCGATGTAGGTGAAATGGCAATTATCGATCACATATTGGCTCAACAGGACAGGTTCGGAAATGTAGCTAAAAAAGAAAAAATTTTTTGGTTGGAGCAAACAGCCACTGGTCAAAAGCTTCATTCTGTAAAAGCTACGAAGGCAAACAAACCGATTGATGGCACCAATCAAACGACGATGCAGTATCTAAACGCGAACCATATCCCTTATGTTCAGTTTCCCGTAATGGTTCTTGCCGACAACGATTGCGGATTGCGGCAAAATAGCAATGTAGTTC
>QHMS01000287.1 GCA_003217895.1 Verrucomicrobiota bacterium | reverse complement strand
GCCGGCTGCGTCCATTGCTTGAAACATCAGGAGCACCGCCCACTTGTCCTGGGCGTAAAGTTTATCCTGCAACTCGGCCAGGGCTGTGACGCCCATCGCCAGCGCTTCCTTCGCTCTCGGTTTGTCTGCTTCCTTGGTGAATTCAAGTGTGTCGTCAGGATCGACATCCTTGAGACGAAAATTTTTACCTTTGCTGATGCAGAATGGCTTGGCCAATTCGCGGGCTCTTTTGATGATCTCTTTTGTTTTCATTGGTACGCCTTCAATTATCGCGCGATCTCACCGGAACGACATTAGACTTTGGTCTCACTCCTGACCGGCGGAGGTACTCCTGCCCTTTGCACAAAATGCACGAGCTCAGCTACTGACGTGACACCGAGCTTCTGCATCAGCCGGCCACGGTGGACCTTGACGGTTTTCTCCGCCACGCCGAGCTCACCACCGACCTGTTTATTTAACATTCCTGTAATAACGAGTTGCATCACCTCAAACTCGCGCGCCGTCAGCAAATCAAGCAAACGGCGTGCTTCGTTCCTTTCTGCTGCGCCGCGCCGTTGTTCGGTAGACCGATCCAAAGCGTGCTCGACGCATTTCAAGAGCTCACGAGATTTGAACGGTTTCGGAAGAAAATCGACAGCGCCTGCCTTCATCACCTGAGCGCACATGGGTATGTTGCCGTAACCGGTGATAAAAACGAGTTGCTCTTCACGGCGGCGCTGAATCAAGGCTTTCTGGAAATCGATCCCATTCACGCCGGGCATTTGCACATCGACAATCACGCAGGCTGGTCCGGGATGAGGCGGGCGCGCTAAAAAATCGGATGCCGATTTGAAAACTTCGCTCTCATAGTTGGCTGAACGCAACAAGCGCTTCAAGCCTTTTCGCACAGACTCATCGTCGTCTATGACGAACACCAGCTGGCTTTGAGAAGTCATTTTGGAATTTCCGGGCTTGTCGGCAGAATGAAGTTAAAGCGCGCGCCGCCGCCTTCAACGTTCTCGGCTTCAATTTTACCGCCATGCGATTCAACGATGGAGCGGACTATTGCCAGCCCCATTCCCAAGCCCTCCGTCTTTGTGGTAAAAAACTGTTCGAACATCCTCTCGCTCGTTTCGCCCGAAATACCGGCACCGTAATCTCGCACGCTCGTACAAACCGTCCCATCACCGTTTTGCTCAGTAGTAATTTCAACTTTCCGGCTCGACACCGGAATCTCGCGCGTGGCATCGAATGCGTTCATGATGAGATTGACGAGCACCTGTTGCATTTGAATCGGATCGGCTTCCACGGTTGGTGATCTTTCGTCCAGCGACGTTTTCAATTCGCAGGAGTGAAGTAAAGCGTCCGGGCCAACCATATGCACTACCTTCATTACAATATCGTTCAGATTAATCCGCTGCCGCGGTGTCTGCTCTTTTCTTATCATGCCGCGGATCTGGCGCATAACCTCGCTGGCGCGCCGCGCATCAGCGCTGATATCCGTGAGGAGATCGCGGATTTCTTGCAGATCGATATTGCCGCGATCGATGAAGCGCTGTCCCGCGCGGGCGTTGCTCGCAATTCCTGCAAGCGGTTGGTTCAGTTCGTGGGCAATAGACGCGGACATCTCGCCGATCAATGCTACACGGGTTAGATGGCTGAGCTCGTCACGTCGTTGCTTGGCTTCGGTTTCAGCCTCTTTTCGAGCAGTAATATCAATGCTGATTCCCAGAACCCGCGCGGGTCTTCCGTCTTTATCGAAGTGCACACTCCCGCGCGTTGCCATCCAACGCACGATTCCGTCCGGCAAAACGAGCCGATACTCAGAATCGAAATCCTTTCCTTCGTCAATCGCGCAGTCGATTATTTCTCGGATTCGATTCCGATCGCTTGGATGTACCTGGGAGATAAAATCTTCGAACGTGACTTTTCCAGAAGCCGGCCATCCCAAAAGAGCGCGTCGCGCATTGGTAGCCCAGACCTCATCGTTGCCCAGGTCCCATTCCCAAATCCCCAAATTAGCCGCATCCGCGGCCAGACGCATACGTTCCTCGCTTTCCCGCAAGGCTGCGTCCTTATTGATTAGTTCAGTGACATCCACGCATGAGCCGATGTACCCGGCGAATTTTCCTTGCGCGTTGTAGCGCGCTACACCTTCATCGGAAATCCAGCGATACTCGCCATCGTTTCGTCGCAGCCGGTATTGCATCACGAACGGCTGTCGCGCATCGAATGCTTCGGTGTAAGTCTTGAAACATTTTTGCAAATCGTCGGCGTGGACGCCGTCAGCCCAGCCGTTTCCAAGTTCCTGTTCCATGCTGCGGCCGGTAAACTCTAACCACGGTTTGTTGAAGAAAGTGCACAACTTGTTCACGCCGGACATCCAGATGAGAACCGGCGTCGCATCAGCCATCACATGGAAGCGGCGTTCGCTTTCCAGTAAGGACCCCTCAGCACGGCGTCGCCGGATCAAATTAGCGACCAAGCCGGCAATAAGCACCGCCTGGACGACGCATACCGACAACGCAGCAATGATCCACCCCCGATACTGTTGCCAAACTGTGGGCGTCTGAAACAAAATAGCGCTGCCGGGCGGAAGATATCGCTCATCGATCTTCCAGCGCCGCAACTCTCGCCCGTCATACCGTGGTGACGACGGCGGCACGATCCTCGGTGGAAAGCTCGAAGGCGATGCACCATTCAATATTCGTACCGCCGTCTCCGCGGCCTTCATTCCATCTTCTGTGCTCGGATAAAGCCGGCCACCGACAATTCCGAGGCCCATCTGGCTGGTAAAAATGCTGTTGATTGGTGCGTTTGCGACGGCATGCAGACGCTGTAATGCTTCATCTGCATTCTGGGTTACACCGGCCGCATCTCGCAGGAACAGAATCAGAAAAATGAAGGAGTGCGGAGGCAGCGCCTTCACGCGCTCCAGCATTTGATCAAACGACAGATCATTAAGCCAGATGAAGTTCACGCGATCGGTAAACGGCTCAAACCCCTTGCGAAATGCCTCGGTCCAATATTGCTCGAGCGGTGTCGCCCCGATAACGATCGCGATGTTTTTCGTGTCGGGCGCTATTTGCAGAATGTCTTCGGCGAAGCCCCTGACTTCGTAATTGGCGCCGACAAAGGTCGTATTCTCGTCGAAAGCGTCGGGTCCCAAAAGACGTCGGTCGAGGCTGCAATAAAGGACGGGAATGTTGAGAAAAAGACGATGCCTAAATTTGGCGACAAAAATGCCGGCTGGGCCGCCAATGGGAACCACCAGATCCGGCTTCCAGTTAGCACCGCGCTTTTCCAGGTAGTCAACCAGGGCCTCCTGCATGTCAGGTGCAGCGTATCGCGCCATGTCCAAGGAAACTTCGTCCAGATCAACACGGTTCCCCATTCGCTTTACCAGCTCCGCTTCAAAGGCTGTTGAGTGAGTCGTGAACGGCGGCGCGACCGTTCCGAAGGAGTGAACCACCAGAACACGTTTCGACTCTGCTCCAGCTGCGCAGAAGCTTGTTAGCAGTAGAAGGCAAACCGAAGCAGACACGCACAGCGGCAAACGCGCCGCATTCCCGAAGCGATGGATACCCCGATCATTAGGTCTTGCTCGTCGCCACAAACGAATTGACGCATTGATGACGAAGACCAGCAGGAGAAGCGAACTTAACTCGCCGAGCAGCGTCCAAGAACTGATCACAGCTACTGGGACCGACACAGTCTCTCCCAGAAAATGTATGTGAGATAGTGCCGTGATTTCATGAAAATTTAGACCAGGAGGAAAAGCGAGATTGATTATTGGCGAGACAAATCGTACGGCGCACACGGCCACTCCCAGCCACACTCGACCTGTGCGGAAATAGAGCCGAACGAACGCTACCAGCGCCACCACAAGAATAAGAATGGGCAGGTGCGTCCACTGTTGCGCGCGCGCGAACTGCTCGACAGACGTTGCCCGAATCATGAATAGTTCTCCGACCGCGATTCCGATCACAGCCGCCGCCGCGACAACAAAACACAAATGCGCTCCGCGGCGCTGCCACATTCCGACGAAAAGATGCGACAGAGCCATCGCAACGCATCCGCCAATCAACATTGCCCAGACGGCCGTGACCCAATCCATAATTACCGAGGCTAAAAGATTAAGGAATCTCTTAAGGGAAAAAACAGAATATGACAGAGAACCTGATGGTTTGAGAAGTAATTTTTACAAGTCGGTTCTGGAGGGCTCCGATTTTTTTAACGTGGCCTTCTCAATGGAGCGCGCATGCCTTGCATCTGTTGTGCAAAGTGTTGAAACCGCCAGCGAGTGAGATTTTGATTCACAGGAAACGGCGCGGCTGATATATAGCCCCAAAGTCCTATAGGGGCCCAGCTGAGGACATGAGAAATTTTGGCCAATTACGACCGATCCAAGTCAACATGCCCAAAGCCTATGAATTCTAGCCCTTCAAAATTATCTATCCGGCTTCGCCTGATTGCGGCGGCAACATGCGCTGCGTTTCTCGTTGGCTGTGCAACAACACCGCAGATAGCTCGTGGGCCCGAATATGAGCCGGCCACGAGTATCATGCGCGAGGCGCGATCGTCGAGCGTTCCAGTAGAACAACGGGCCGCTGATTATTTGCAGGCTGCTGCTATGACCGCGCCACTACTTGGGAGCGGCGCTCAAGCAACACCGGCCTGCGATACTTACAACGCCGCCTGCGGTGAACTTACCGTTCTGCTTCGTAACAGTGAAGGCGGACGACTGTGGAACCATCCGCTGACTCTAGTGGGAAACAACACGACTTATCATCTACGGCTTGAAGCCGCCAGTAACGCGGTCTGGGCGCCGAACTACTTCACCACCTTTGAACTCGAACAGCAGATCAAAGCAAAACTGATCAAGAAGGAAAACATTCAGCAGGGCGTTGGCGGCGCCCTTGTCGGAGTGCGAATCCTCAATCCACCTGAAAAGTTCGCTCCACCAAAGGGTATTAGCGCGTCGGTCACGGCCATACTCGATTTTCACTCAACAGATGCCACGCTCGCGCTTCGTCGCCCGGCCAAGCAACCGACGGCGACTGTTGAAGGAAAAATTCGTCCTCTCGCCGCCGATTTCTCCGCTCCGATCAGCCACTACCAGCCACCCCGCGATCTGTTGTTGGTAGCATTAATGG
>QHMS01000286.1 GCA_003217895.1 Verrucomicrobiota bacterium | reverse complement strand
GTCGGTCGCCGGACGAGTAAGAAGAAAACCTCAGGGTGATTTACCGGGTACGGCTGGCGCCTTGACGTTTACATCGACTTTCTTGGTCTGGCCGCTACCGCCGGAAAATTGGCCGCCAAAGAAGAAGAACGCGGCCACAACAATGATAATAAAAATCACCAATATGGCCACTACTGCTGCGTTGCTGCCGCCACCGCTGCCACCGTTATCGCGAGTCATAAGATTCGTTCTCCGTTATGCATTTATGATTCGCTTTTCGTCAGCAATGTGACTGTGCGCGTCCAACTCAGAAGTAAAAATGTGGCGGTGTGATTTGTGATCAGTGATTGGTGATCCGTGATCAGCGATGCAAATGCCGAATGGCTTGGACATTACGTCGCTTACGAAGAACACCGCCAGAAAGTGTGAAACGCGCGAATACCTAACGGTGTTGAATAATTGAGTCCACGATCTGGTCTAAGATCGAAATGGAAAAGGAAGGGAAAACTATGAGAAGAATCATATATTCAGTTTGTATTGGAAGCCTTGCGCTGGCGCTCACAGCGGGGGCTCAGCAAGTCAACGATAGAAAGCCCGAGAGAGCGAAGCCGCAGGCGCGAACAGCGAATGTTCACGCGGCGAGACCGGCGAACAGCGGCGCGACGATGGGCGCGCGCCATTATAATTCGACTGCGCAATATCGGCAGCGGTCGTACACGGCGCCGCGCACGCGTTCAAACGCCGTGGCGAGTCAAAACCAAAACGCCCGGATGCGCGCATCTAACGAGCGAAGCCGAAATCAAGAGTTTCGCGCGCGGAACAATGTTGCGGTTAATCGCGAACGAAACGTTGCGGTGAACCGGACACGGAATGTCGAGATGAATCGTAATCGAAACACCAACGAGTTTCGGGCTCGCAACAACATGGCTACCAATCGGAATAGAAACGCCGCAGCCAACGGCGCACGGAACCTCGCCTATTACAACGGACGGACTGCAAGGATTAACAATAATTTCCACAGTGCCGCTTTCCGGGGCAACCAGTATGCGGCGTTCCGCAATTACCACAGGCAATGGCACGATCGCGGTTGGTGGAGAAGTCACTACAATCGGATCGTGTTCGTGAGCGGCGGCTGGTGGTACTGGAACGCGGGCTATTGGTTCCCAGCATGGGGTTATGCGGCGGGTGCGTATTATCCGTATGACGGACCAATCTACGGCTACAACGGAATGCAGCCCGATCAGGTAATTGTCGACGTTCAGCAACAGCTGCAACGTGACGGTTACTACAACGGGCCAATCGATGGCAGCCTTGGGCCTATGACCCGAGAAGCCATCGCAGCTTTCCAGGCTGATAACGGGTTGTCGGTTACATCGGTAATCGATCAGCCGACACTTGCCACACTCGGCATAGCGTAAGTCGTCGGAGTCATTCTGAGAGCCGCGTGATGCGTTCCATCATGCGGCTCTTCAATTTGTAGGAGCAGGTTGTAGCCATCGCCCTGTGGGCGACGGGCACGCTTCGCACAGCGAAGCGGCTACAGTTGAGACTCTGTCGTGGTGTGGGGTTCCTGAGTTTTTCTGATCTTTGCTCGTGTCACGCGAATGCGGCACGAAATTGAGTGGTCGGAAGGGCCAAATTTTTTGGGAGATACGATTAGTACAAGGGAAAGGAGGAATTGAATGAAGATCCTGACATTGACAGTGATATTGGGGTTACCGCTGATGGCGTTAGGCCAGACAACGGAGCCGCAACAGTCGCAGGAGCAGACGAAGGACAGTAAACAAAACTGAAACCGGAAAAACTGAATCTGGCATGCGTTCGAGCACCACGAACGAGACAAACGTGAGAGGCAGGAGCCAGACGAACGTGGGGGGCACAAGCCAGACGACGACAGTGAACAAGCAAGAGTTCAGGTCGCGTCACAGCGAAGTGTTCAGTCTTGGCCGGCATCCGAAAGAGTTCTTCGTCCAACGATACGGAGCGAGCCATGTCCGGCTGATCGGGAACGCGTATTTCGTGTTCGTGGACGGCTGCTGGGTCGCGGTTGACGTAGACGGCTTTGTATATACGGAGCGCGTAATCTGCGCAGGCGATCCGGACTTTATTGAAGTTGAGTAGCGTCATCGTCTGCTTGACACAAAAGCGCTCCGCTTGAAATGCGGGGCGCTTTTTCTGTGCTAGCTAATTGAGACGAGGACGATCCCGGCGGTGATCAGGAGCGCGCCAAGCGTAAGTCGCGCGCTTAGGTTTTCCTTTAACGCTACTGCCGCAAGCAGCGTGATGAAAATCACACTCAAACCTTGAAAGGGATAAAGATAACTCAGATCGAAGCGCTGGAGCAGACCAAGGGTCAGAAAAAAGGAAATCGTCATCAGAACGGTGCCGATGGCAACGAGGGAAACGAACCGGGAATTGCGCAGGCCGTTGGCCATTGAAAATTCCATCGCCCTTTTGAGGATGAGCTGAGCCACCACAAAGCTCAGCAATGAAACAACGATAAAGAAGAAGGCCAGCGCGCTCATATGAGGCTGTTGAAATACGGGAGCGGGCCGCGCGTAGAGGCAGAATGGGCGGATGGCAAGAAGCGAGTGAGGCGCATCCTCTTCACGAGGCTGTAACGAGGGAGCGACGCGGCCAGACGCCCATTCTGCTTCGCGCCCGGAGGGTTGCGTCGCTTTTGCCGTTGTCCGGCGTTGCTCGCTTGGCCGGGATCGCTGCGGATATCGGCGCTGCGCTCGCGCCTTGGCCAGCACCAAAAGGAACAGCAACGCGGCCCACTCCAGTATTTCAACAGCCTCATAAGCGTTCCTCTATTTGTGCCACCGGTTTCGCAACCAGCGCCAGGCCGATCACGACCAGCGCGATCCCGCACCACCGCGTCGTGGAGATCAGCTCACCCAGAAAAATCCAACAACCCAGCGGAACAAGGATATCGACTACTCGCGAAAGAGGATAAGCGACGGTAAGCGGAATATACCGAAGGACGTAAAGCCAGCTGATGAAGCTGGCGATGATGAGGAGAATTGCCCACCACACCAGCGGCGATTCAAGGCCGTTGATTCCCGTCCAGGAAAAAGCGCTGTCAGGCGCGGCCACGTTTGTCGCTCCGCGCTTCAAAAGAAGTTCGGACACGAATACACACAGCACGCTCAATCCAAGCTGTAGCCACGGATTGCCAAAACCGGTTGGGCGATTTTGCACTCGCTTTTCTAGCGTGCCGTAACGGCGTCGCAACCTAATTTCGCAGAAGCTTGTAGCCACCGGCCTGTGGTCGGTAGCCTTCGACCCAACGGACGGCCCACAGGGCCGTGGCTACAGAATGCAGTCGTCAAAGCTGATCGGCGTTTGGAAAACGCTGCAAAATCGGTTGGTGCCGCGTCGGCCCGAGATATTTGATGACACGACGAAATATAGGATTCAGAAGAGCGCTGGTGTGCCGCACATACAAGTCGAGCGGCACCAGTTCGCAATCCAGATGAAGCTTCGGCTCGTAGTTAAGCGGATTGCTGTAGTAATTTTTTAATCGTTGTTGCAGCGCCCATGAAATGATGTCGCGCAGAGTATAAAAATACAGATGCAGATCGAGCGCGACGCTATAATCGAGCCCGATGCATTCATCATAAATCGCCTCACCACAGACCAGGCAGAAACTGAATGCGACGATTTTCCCGGTTTGCCGCCAGATAAAGAAACGCGCGCGGTCCGGCATCCGATCGGCAACGGCCAGGAAATAATCTTTGGTTAATGTTTCAAATTTTAATGCCGACCGCTCATGAACGGCCAGGTACAGCGGATAGATTTCATCGATGAAGGACGCGATTTCGCTTACGACCGCCATCTCAATCTTCGGCGCCCGGTCGGCCTTGCGGAATTTTCTGCGCAAATCTTTCCGGGTCGCTTTGCTGAGGGCGCGAAAATATTGATCCCAGTTCTCATAACGCAGCGGCAGCCGCGTCATCGGCATACTCGGAATCCGCGCATAATCATTTGAGCGAAGCGTTTCCAGCGCCGAGCGATGGCTTTCAGGAAAATCCTTTAAAACAACCAGGGAGGCTTTGTTTTGCCTGGCATAAGTCTGAAGACTCGTCCGCAAAGCGTCTGCAACCCATTGCTGGTCGTTCTCGTCGCACGCGCCCAAGTCGCCCGTGCCAGCCCCGCACCCAACCATCAGAACGCGCATCGTGAGAAAACGCGGGAAAATTTTGCGAATTCCATCGACGAGATCGCGAACTTTTCCAGGCACGCCTTCGACAAGATTTTGCCGGACAAAGAAGACCGGCTGGATGGCGCGCACGTTCCCGGAATTATCTTCGAGCCTGAGGTAGTGATGTTCGAAATCGTTCTCCAGTAGTGTCTCTTCGACGATTTCGTAGTAACGGTGATCTTGACATTTATTCTGAAACGCCCGTGGCCATGCGTCGCAGTTCTTTAACTCAGCCAGCGTGACCAATTTGGCCACGCCTTGCGGAAGCTGAATCGCGTTGCTGGACATCATGGGAAGACACCGGCGTTTGGAGCTCATCCGCATCTGCTAAACGCCTCTGTCATGTTGAACGAAGCGAAACATCTCTGTCTATTTCGATTGATGGATTCCGCGTAGATTTGATCCCAGATTCTTCGCTTCGCTCAGAATGACAACCAGAGATGGGTTTAGGCTTCTGATCGCGGCGCTATTTCGCTCTTTGTCACGTTTTCAACTTTGAGCGTGCCGCTGCGGATATGGAGATCGCGCTGCGGATTTGGAATTTCGATTCCTGCTGCGCCGAGATGTTTGCAGATCAAATAGTTGAGGTCGCTTTTGAAACGGCTCGGGCGCCGGCTCATTTCGTCGCTCCAAACGATGAGCTCGAAGTCAATTGTGCTGTCCCCGAACTTCTCGAGGAACGCGTCCGGCGCAGGATCACTCAACGTGGCCGGATGCTCGCGCGCCGCGGCGATGAGCGCCTCGCGCGCTTTGGTCACGTCGCTGCCGTACGCTACTCCAACCGGAACGCGAAAACGCACTCGCCTGTCGCTATAAGTCCAGTTGGTCACGGGCGAATCGATGAATTTCTCGTTCGGCACGATCATGGCGATGTTGTCGTTAGTCATAATTACAGTGCTGCGTGCGCGGATTTGCCGCACCTGACCGGTAATGCCTGCGACTTCGATCCGATCACCGATCGCGATGGGACGTTCGGCCAGAATGAGCAGGCCGCTGATGAAATTGCTGGCGATGTTTTTCAAACCAAATCCCACGCCTACGCCCACGGCGCCGGCGAACACGGTCAACGTTCCAAGATGGATGCCGGCATTGTCCAGAACGATGATGATCCCGATGACCAGCACCGCGTAGCCAACTATTTGGGAAATTGCATGTTGCAGAGCGCTGTCGAGACCGCTTCTGGCCAAGACACGATTAAAAAGGAAACGTTTGGTGCGGGATGAGACCCAGAAAACCGCGATGAGTAACGCGATGAGGAGGAAAATTTGGAACAGGCTCAGTTTCACTCCTGGCAGAGGCGCGTTCCAGTAAAGTGGGACGCCTGCCGCGTTCACGGCGCTCACCGTGAAAAAGGCGAGCGCTGACAGACTCAGGAGCGTCGTGACGATCGCAATGAAACTGGTGTCGAGCTTGAAGCGGCTGAAAAGACGGCGAATCAGATCGCTCTGCAGGAATCGGGCGATGATAACGCCGGCCGCGAAGAGTGCGGCAAACGCGATCAATCCCAGGAACGTGACGTAATGTCCCTCTACTTCAAACAATGGTTTTTCCAACAGTGGGAAACTCATCGAAGCCTAGTCTGAGCCTCGCGTCTTAGTTACGCAAACGACAAGCAAAACGCGGCGTGAGCCGTGTTAAAGCTTCGAAGACAGGCTAGCCTCGAAAGCGCTCGAGGCCGCGCTATTGTTTGGAGGATTTCTCCTCGATGTATTTGATGACGTCGCCGACGGTCTGGAGTTTTTCTGCATCCTCGTCGGGCACTTCGACTCCAAACTCTTCTTCAAAGGCCATCACCAGTTCGACGATGTCCAGCGAATCTGCGCCCAAATCCTCAATGAAAGAGGCCTGCGGCGTGACCTGTTCCGGGTTGACGCCGAGTTGCTCGACGATGATGTCCTTGACCTTCTCTTCGATCGATTTTTCCGCCATAAAAGTTTGTTCGGTTTGTGTTAGTCGCGCTTGGGTAAATCACCGGAAAACTCAGGGATTATCCGGGCACAGCAAGTGGAAGTAAATGAATTGGGCGGCTTGTCAATCATTTTCGGGAAGGGTAGGGACGTCGCGCTGCGATGTCCGGACGGTGCAGCGCGCCGTCCCTAAGAACCTGGTGAGGCGAGGAAGTATGAGCATTACACGGGGGAAGAAGAGAGCGGAGCGAGAAGAGCGGGGCGGGGTGCGCCACGCGGTAAACAGGAACGCCGAACTCCGATAAATCGCGAGCAGGCGTCCTACTCCGATAAATCGCGAGCAGGCATCCAACATCCAACATCCAACGCAGACAGGCACCGCCGCGACGGATTGCGAAGAAACGTGCGAGGCGGCGAGCGCCGTCCGGATAAGGGGAAGGATCGCCGCTCGCCCAGTCGACGTGTGCCCGTCCCCCCGACGCCGCCGGAGATTATCATCCGCTTTTTGCCGTACTCACCCGCATTCGAAAACGTCGTAGCGCAGATCAAGTCCGGCTCGGTTGCATATTCGTTGTTTGCACTGGCGCGTTTGTTCCTGGAAAAACCGGTAGGTTACGAGGTCTGCCTCACGGCCAAGGAGGAATCGCCGCTTTTTCAGCTTGGCGATAACGGCATCGTCTCTGCGGATCGGGAATTCCTAGAGCGAAATGCATTCCGATTCACTCAGCACGATTTCTACAAGATCGAAGTTTCCGAGACCGATCCCATCAAGGGAAACTTTTCAAATGTGGCGCGATGCCGATTGAGCGGGACTCTTCTTGGGCCAACGAACCATCACAGTTATCAACCGCAGCTGCGAAGCCTTTACGAGCAACGTTTCAGCCGCCGGATGAGTTTTGCCGATTACCAGAGGCAAATCGAGATTGTAAGCGACCTCGCGCAAGTCGAGCGCTGGAAAGAAGAAGCCCGGAAGGTGACGACCTATACAACTCTACGCGCAGAAAATCCTGCGACGTTTTCTTCTGCGGTGGAAACGGAACGGCATTTTCGGTCGCATTATTTGCCCGCGTTGATCCGTAGCAGGAAGGAAGTGACCATCGGCGGGGCGATGAGCCGCCATTTGGCTCATCACATACTGAGCCGAGCGATCGAGGAGGCGTGGGCGCGGGAGACCCGTTCGCCTTCGAACATGATGCAGGAGCTAGCCAGTCGATTTCGACAGAGCGGACTGCACGTTTTCCGCCATCGTCGCGGCATGTTGTTTGTCTCGCCGATCCGGGGACGCGCATTTGTCCATGAACAAGCTGGTGTGTCTCCGTCTGTGAATGCGATTCTCGAAGCGTTGTCAGCGAAGACGGCAATCAGTCGCAAACAGCTTTTCGAAAAGTTGATTGGCGATAGCGCGAGCGAACGTGCCGAGGCCCGTAGCCTGGCGCTGGCGTCGGACCTGCGTTGGCTGATCAATGAAGGCTACGTGATCGAGTTCAACGATGGCTCACTTGATCTGCCCCGAGGCAAATCAAAGCAACAGCGGGAAACTGTAGAGGGGCTCGCCGCGGCGAGCGCCTGGGCGATTGACGCAACCGCCGCTGCAAGGTCTTGGCCTTTGCAGCTTACTTGGCGCGAACCTTGACGCCAGAAGCTACAAGTTTCAGATCGCGCCCGCTTTCTTGAGCGCCTTGTAAGCCCCTTGTTTGTTGATCGTCTTAAGACCACGCGCAGTGACTCGGATACGCACAAATTTCTTAAGCTCCGGCACCCAAATCCGCTGGCGACGCAGGTTGGGCGCGAAAATGCGCGGCACCATTTTCGTGATGTGCCGGCCTACACCGCCTTTTTTCTTGGCCAGACCACGCCGGTGAATGACGCTGCCGCGCGTTCCTCTTGATCCTGTGATGTTGCAAACTTTCATTTTCTCGAAAAAGCGGCCTAAACTGCCGTGCCTGCGTGCGCGAGTCAAGCGGTTGGACGAAATTCGGATTGCGTTTCGTGATTCGTTGGATCGTTAACTCGTTACATCGGCTTCACGATTTAACGGTTCAACGGTTAACGCTTTAACGGGGCGCCGCCACGGTTGAACGTGCACGTCTCCGGCGCGGTCAAATTTAGCTCGCACCAAGGCCAGTCGATTCTGCAAGATCGATATCGCACGTAAACCAATGCACAAAAACAATCAGAAACTGCGGATCGGGATCGTCGGCGCGGGCAACATTGTTCGCACTCGCCATTTGCCCGGCCTGAAGAAGCATCCGGATGTCGAGATCGTAGCAGTTTCCAATTCCACATACGAAAGCTCCGAGAAATTTTGCAGCGAAAATGTACCGGACGCGACGCCGATAAGAGACTGGGCGGAACTGGTGGCGATGCCGGACACCGATATTGTTTGGATCGGCACACCGCCTTACATGCATTCGGCCGTGACGATCTCGGCACTTGAAGCGGGCAAACATGTCTTTTGCCAGGCGCGCATGTCCATGGATTTGGCGGAGGCTGAAGAAATGCTCGCGGCATCGAAACGTTATCCCGAGCTGGTCACCATGCTTTGCCCGCCGCCATTCGGACTACGCGGGGATTTAATGGTAAAAAAGATTCTGGCCGAAAATTACGTTGGCCGACCGCATCATGTGCGGCTGCAAAGTTTCACCAGCAATTATTTGGACCCGGGCGCACCGGCGCATTGGCGGCAAAAGATCGAGATCAGCGGGCTCAATACTCTGACGCTCGGGATTTACGTCGAGGTATTGCATCGCTGGCTTGACGACATCACCGGCGTGTTCGCGCGCGGGAAAATCATTCATCCGATTCGCGAAGGTTACGAGGTGATTATTCCTGATTTGCTCACCGTTCTATGCAGTTTCGAAAATGGTGCGGAAGGCGTTCTGGAGTTTAGCGGCATCAATGCGCTGGCACAGGGCGATCGACTGGAGATTTACGGCAGCGCCGGGACTATGACCTACGATTTCAATTCCGACGTCATACAGGCGGGTAAGCTTGGCGATCGCGCGCTGCATGTTGTTGATCTCCCGCCGGAACTGGAAGGCGAATGGCGCGTGGAAGAGGATTTTCTCGCGGCGGTGAAATCGAAAGGCCGCGTACGTCCGCACCCGACCTTCGAGGACGGTGTTCGATACATGCGCGTCGTGCAGGCTGTCGCCGATTCTCGTGCGCGGAATGAATGGGTGGCGATCAAACGCTGAATCACGCCATCGCGTTGCGGAAATCGAGTGGCAAATGGCATGTTCGGGGTAGCGCATGCGTTCCGCATGCTGGCGAGCGCGTTCTCGCGATCGCGAACTTTTTTTAACGGCTTCGCAAGCATTTCCACCGAGCAAAACAAGAAAAAGATCGTTTCGGCGCGACGCCGAAACCAACACGCGAGACGCGTGCGCTACCCATCAAGGAGAACGCGACTTTCCCAATAACCAATCCAGCGCTTGGTAAAAATCTGCCAGCGCAGTGCCCTCGATGGGATCATTGTGATGGGCGCTGTGCAATGTGATGACTCGTTTTTCTCCAGCGTAGGCGTTGGCCACGAGCATGTGATAGCGAGGCGGAACAATTTCGTCTTTTTCCGCGAGCAGAAAGACCGCCGGAGCGTGACTCGCTTTCGCATTTTCGATGCTGTCGAGATCTCGCGGGATCTGCAACGCGATTGGACCAGCTAGCAACCACAGATTCCACCAGCCGAATCGGCGCAGAATTATTTCACGCAGCGGGACAGGATTATGGAGAATCAATGCCGCCACCGGGCGTTGCGCCGCGACATGAAGCGCCGCGGTGGCACCGATGCTGGCGCCATAAGGCACGACCGGTCGATCGCCAGCATGAAGCTTTAATTCATCGAATGCTGCAAGCGCCGCCCGCCCGATCTTGGAAAGGCGCGCTGGTCCTTTGCTCCCGCCGAACCCCGGATAGTTCATTCCCCAGACTTCAACCGCGCGCTCGTTCCACATCTCCGCCTCTGCTGCTGCCCAGCGATCCGCGCGATCAGCATTGCCGTAAAAGCGCAAAATGAAAATATCTGCGTGACCCTGTTGCTGCGCGCGACGCGATCTCGCCGTCCAAATCTCCAACTCACCATGATCGAATGATAACGCTCTCCGCATTGCGCCATGCGGATTGAGCGGCTGGGTTGAGGGAAAGAGAATGAGTTGATCCGGAAGGTTAGCGAACATGACCAGTGCAAAGAATAAGACCGCAAGCGCAATTGCCACGCGAGTGGTTTTGCGCAGGCCCCCTTGTGGCGGCCAACTGTTCGCCAACGAGGTCGTCAATCGCTCTCGTCTTTGAGCATCGATTTGATTTGCTCGCGCAGTTCCGGCGTGTTGTCGTGCCCGTGGGCTGAGACGGCGTGCTGCACCGCAGCATCGAGCACTTCATCTTCTGTGCCGGAAATTTTGAGCGAGCAATTTTTCTCGCTCGGATAATCTCTGCAGTCGATTGATTTACGCTTCGGCATATCAACCTCCTGTTACTGTTGGCTCTCTAAGGATCGTCAGAATTCGTGTCAATTCGTACTTAACTCTTCTTTAGTTCCGCCAAATCTTTCAGCACTTGTTCACTGTGCTCGGCCGGTTTCACGCCCGTGTACACCTTGGCGATATCGCCTTTTGGATTAATGATGAACGTATTGCGCGCAGCGAGCTTGCTACCTTTGTAATCCATTATCGAGCCGTACTCGGTGGAGACCTTCGCATCTGGATCGGCGAGCAGTTTGAAGTTCAATCCTTCTTTTGCGCAAAAATCTTTGTGTGATTGCGCAGTGTCCACGCTCACGCCGAGAATAACTGCGCCGGCGCCCTCGTACTTGGTGAGATCGCGCTGAAAATTGTGCGCTTCCATAGTGCAACCGCTGGTGAAATCTTTCGGATAAAAATACAGCACGACCCATTTGCCGCGATAATCTTTAAGGCTCACCTGCGATCCGTCGCCTGTGGTCAAGCTGAAATCTGGCGCAGGTTTTCCAGTCTCCGGCTGGGTTTGTGTCTCCGCTGCATTCACGAGTGCCAATGTAGTCAGCCCCATAATTGTCGATAAGAATATTTTGTTCATTTTTACGTCTCCCGATTTTCGACCAAGTTACCAATGATCCAATTGCAATCAAAGAAAGATGATCTCGCGAATCTGGACAATTGGCCATTCGACGCGGACGATCGACGATTTCATTTCGTTACTGGAAGAGAATGAAATCAAGTTGCTTGCCGATGTGCGATCGTTGCCGGGATCGAAGCGTTATCCGCAGTTCAATAGGGAAGCGCTTGCGGAATCGCTGAACGCGCGCGGAATTCGTTACGAACATTTCCGCGAGCTGGGCGGAAGACGAAAAACGAAGTCCGATTCGCGCAACACGGCTTGGCGTAACGCTTCATTTCGTGGTTATGCCGATCACATGGAGACGGAGAAATTCCATAAAGGTGTCGAGCGGCTTCTCGATCTTGCTAGCGAAACCGGGCCGACTGCGATTATGTGCGCGGAAGCAGTTTGGTGGCGCTGCCATCGTTCGCTGATCTCGGATTATCTGAAAGCATGCGGCATCGAGGTGATGCACATTCTCAACACAAACAAGATCGAGCCGCACCCGTTTACATCTGCGGCACGCATTGTGAACGGGAAATTAAATTACGCGGCAGTCTGACTGGCTGTCGCGACGTTTCTTCGTCTATTCGCGATGTGCGACGTACGCCGGTATCGGCGGCGGTTTGCTTTCGCGTTCCATCATGCGTTCTGCCAACCACTGGAACCGGCAAAGATCACACCGGCCGTCACGGCGATCGCATTGACCGAATTTGCGAGCGTGCTGATGTCCACTTCAGCGTGGATCGGTCACACGCCCAAGGAACAGGCAAACGCCACTGGGCACGTGCTGAATTGCATAGACGAATGGGCGATCGACTTTGACTTCGATCGGCGGCGGGGAAGGCGACCTAAGAGCGGTACCTGCCATCATTGCCACCGCAGTTGCAGCAGCAGCTTCAGTTCCCTTTTCATCCACGGCGATGAAAGTCTTGTGGAAGATCTGCGAGATATAGAGGTAGTCATCCGGTTTGCGCGGCGCCATCTTGTCGAAATTCGCGCTGCCTTGCGGCTTATCGAACGCGGTTTTCATTCCCAGCGCTTCGAATTTTTCGGCCAGAGTAATTGTTGGCGGCTCAAGCTTGAACTTTGGCAGATGAAGATCGACGTCGCGCCTTTCGAGTTTGGCGCAACTGGCGAGTGTGTCGCCGCTTAGTTTCGATTCAAGCGCGTGCAGACCGTCCACTTCGTCCGGAAGTAGAACCACGAACTGTAGATCGTCGCCCGCGTAGGGAAGACTGACGACCGTGAATCCTTCGTGCCTTGCGTAACCGAAATGCTTATCGGTCTTTCGCATCATCGGGACATCGACAGGTGTGCTGCCGTGAACGATGAACGGCTCCGATCGCGTCGCGTTTTGGGAAAACTCACTCGCCCACGGCGCTTTTAGGTAAAGCGCGTTCGCCAGGACGAGACGTGTTGTCTTATCCAGCGCGTCTGCGGGAATCAGATCGCGAATGTGGTCGCGAGTTTGATCCGCCGCCCACCTGTTGATGTGCTGCGTAGCTGCAGCAGGCTCGGCAACGAAATCGATGGGCTCAAATGCTCCGCCGAAATTTTGTTTCACGAGTGACAGGTAAGCCGCGCGAAACGCATAGCCCTTTTGTGCAAAGAGCCGGTTGGCGATGTTCAATGTAATCGGTTCACTCGGGCCGCCGAATTTCTTAGACTGTTTTACGATCTCAGCTGTTTTCGCGCTCATCTGTTCCAGCGAATGCTGAAGTGCGGAGAACGAGGCAGGCACGCCTGTATCGTTTGTTGGAAAACGCAGGACACGAGCCATCTCGGTGCGCGTTTCGCCATCGGCGCCGATGTAGGTCATCGCGAGGGCGTTCTCGATTGAGTAGGGAGACACACAAAGATTTTCGTCAGCTGTGGCGAGCTGGCGGTGAAGCTCGACAGCGAGTTCATTTGTCGCCCTTGCCGCCACGTCGAAGTCTGTAGCTCCCTGCATTATGGCGGCGGTTAACGCGCCGACTACGTGCAGCATCAAGAGTCGTTTCACGTGCATGATGAAACACTGAAATCGTGAATGTTGCGATGACTTTTGGAATGCGGTGACATGTTGGTGTTTCAGAGCGGGCAAAAACGGGAATGCCGTACGCCGAGCAATTTCCTAGAGAGCGGCGCAACAGCGCCGCACTCCAAAATGCAGGTGCCTGGCATGCGATGGCGAGGACGGCCAAGTTTGGACTATAGGAGAGCGGTGCCGCTTTGGATGCGCCGTATCGATCAACTGACGATTAAGGCTGGTCGCGATTGCAAAATCATTTAGCTGTTACAAACTGAATCTCCACGGGTCGGTAGCTCAATTGGTAGAGCAGCGCCCTTTTAAGGCGTTGGTTCCGGGTTCGAGTCCCGGCCGGCCCAAGCAATTTCCTCCCAATCGATTCGTGTTCATTCGTGTCGATTGGTGGTTAAAGTCGCGAACAGGTCGCGCAGCGAATTCTTGTGCCGATCCAAGCGAAAGATCGACAAACCGGCGGTGCTGGCTGCTTCCCAATCGCGTTCCGGATCGTCGCCGGCATGGAGGACCTCACTCGGCTTCAGATCGATTAACTTCAGTGCGCGCCGGAAAATTTCCGGGTCAGGTTTGTCCGCGCCGAGCTCGCTGGAAATGAAAACGTGGGCAAAATATTTCGAGATTCCAAGGTGCTGAAGAATGAAGCGCAAACGTCCGTCGAAATTTGAAATCACGCCGAGGTCAAAGCGCGGCCACAACTCGTCAAGGACGCGCGGTACTTCGGGGTAAAGCTCCCAAACACCTGCCTCGGCAAAATGTTCGTAAGCGACTTCGAAAAAATTATCCCGATCCAGTTCGCTTAATGAAGGCGCGACCTGGTCGAGGACACGCGCGACCAGTTCACGCCACCACCCCTTGTCATCGTTTTCACGCGGCCCGTCGATCGCGGCGCGCTCCGGCATTTGTTTCCAAGCCGTATGAAATGCGCCCTCCAGTTTTTGCGCATCGAGATGTAGTCCGACTTCGCGGCCGACGTAAGCGTAATGATCGCCGACGGTCTTCGTGAGGTAGAAGAGCGTCCCCACGGCGTCGAAAGAGATCGCCTTTAGCATTCCAAGCAAACGTTCAACGCCAAACGCCCAACGTCCAACATCGAGTGCTGGGCACACGTCATCATTTTTCTTGGCAA
>QHMS01000285.1 GCA_003217895.1 Verrucomicrobiota bacterium | reverse complement strand
GGTTTCGTGATTTTGTTGTTTGGGCGAAAACTGTTCTGGTTGTGCGTCGCCGCAGTCGGATTCGCGGCAGGCGTAGAGATTGCGCCACACCTGGTTCATGAGCCCTCGCCTTTGCTGGCATTAACGGTCGCCATCATTCTTGGCATAATTGGAGCGTTGCTCGCGCTATTCCTTCAAAAAATTGCGATTGCAGTGCTCGGTTTTCTCGCGGGCGGCAAACTTGCAGGCGCGATTGCCGCGGCATTCTTAATTCACTACGGGGAACATTCTACGATCGTCTTTCTGGCTGGCGGAATTATCGGCGCGATTCTCCTGCTCTTTCTGTTTGATTGGGCGCTGATCGTTGTCTCCTCGCTTATCGGTTCGCACCTGATTGTTTATCAAGGCGCAATCGTCCTGCCACAATCAGGATCACTCATTGTGTTTATCGGCCTCGCGGTCATTGGCATGCTGGTTCAAGCCGCGTCGTTCAGGAGAGGTTAAACTTCCGATTCGTGCTGAG
The DNA here is from genome assembly GCA_003217895.1 of Verrucomicrobiota bacterium. GTDB lineage: Bacteria > Verrucomicrobiota > Verrucomicrobiia > Chthoniobacterales > UBA10450 > Udaeobacter. The sequence continues at coordinate 13,799 of QHMS01000285.1, read as the reverse complement.
TTTTTTGCTGACAAATCCGAGTGTAGTCACAACAATACGCACATGAACTCGCCAACAACTGGATTACGCGTCGCGAGCGTCCTCTTCGGCATTTTTGCCATTGGTCACCTCCTGCGACTGATCACTCATGCTCAAGTCACGGTAGGAACGCATACCATTCCCATGGGATTAAGCTGGGTCGCGCTGATCGTTGCCGCCATTCTCTGTATCTGGATGTGGCGACTCTCGAATCTGAGAGGCATCGCGTAATCACTTTCCGATCCAATCCTGCGGGATATCTACAAAAGAGTGATCCAGTTCTGCGACTGACGCACAGCCGAGTAACTTGAGAGTGCGAACAAGGTCGGTGCGCAAAATCTCGATTGCGCGTGCTACACCCGCGCTTCCGGCTGCGCCCAGCCCGTAGGCGTACGCGCGTCCGGCCATTACGGCTCGAGCCCCCAAGCACAGCGCTTTGACAATATCGCTGCCACGGCGAATACCACCATCCAACATGACCTCGATGCGATCTCCTACGCTTGCTGCAACTTCGGGCAAGATTTGCAGAGTCGGCGCGACCCGATCAAGCTGTCGGCCGCCGTGATTGGAAACGACCAACGCGCTCGCTCCCACATCGACTGCGCGGCGGGCGTCTTCTCCGGTGTGAATCCCTTTGATCACGACGGGCCCCTTCCACGCCTCGCGAATCCAAGTCAGATCATCCCAAGTCACGACAGACTGCTCAAGAGCCGCAGTGACATCTGCATACAGCATCGGTCCCTTGCCCGGGATCACCACATTCTCGAACTTCATCAATCCGCCGTCCGCGAGAAACGCTGCCAGCCAGCGAGGCTTTGTCACAAGTTGATTCACAAACGGCAGCATCGCTCCGAGTTTGCCGCCGAGGAGTTCTTTCGCGCCGTTGCGAATGTCGCGTTCCCGCATACCCGCCACAGCAGTGTCGATCGTGACAACGAGAGCCGAAAACTCTGCGTTACGCGCGCGTTCGATAGCTGCCAGTGCGCAATCACGTCCTCCGACCAAGTAAAGTTGATACCAAACTGGCCCTTTCGAAGCGGCTCCAACATCCTCCAAGCGACAACCCGAAAGTGTCGAGAGTGTATAGATGATACCCGCAGCGCCAGCGGCGCGCGCGGCCGCTTCTTCGCCGCGCGGATACATCAGCCGACAGCTTCCAACAGGCGCGAGGATCAGCGGCATGGGAAGCGAAGTGCCTAGCACTGTCGTGCGCAGATCGCACATTGGTGTCGCGACTGCGCAGCGCGGCCGCAATGTCACCGCCTCGAATGCCCGACAGTTTGCGCGCAACGTCCATTCGTCCTCTGCGCCGCCGTCGATGTAATCGAATACCACGCGTGGAAGCCGGCGCTTCGCAGCGCGCCGCAAATCTTCGATGTTCAAAACGCGCGGCGGCTCAACCGATCGAGACATCAGTCTCATGAGGAAACACGCCTTAATGGCGAAAGTGGCGAACGCCGGTGAATATCATCGCCATGTTGCGCTCGTTAGCCGCCGCGATCACGTCTTTGTCACGAATTGAGCCGCCCGGCTGAATGGCACATGTTGCGCCGGCTTCACCCGCAGCGATCAATCCATCCGGGAATGGGAAAAAAGCGTCGCTGGCGACCGCGCTGCCTTTGAGCGAAAGCCCGGCCTCGCTCGCTTTCCAAACCGCAATGCGCGACGCATCGATGCGCGACATCTGCCCAGCGCCAATTCCAAGTGTCCGATCAGACTTGGCGTACACGATCGCGTTTGATTTCACATGTTTAACCACGCGCCAACCGAACAACATCGCGTTCAGCTCCGTTTTGGTTGGCTTCCTCTTGGTCACGACCTTCGGTTTTATCTCCCCATCGACATCTGCGTCTTGAACCAGTACGCCGCCACAGACCGAGCGCAGATCAATCGTGGGCCGCGCGTCCTTTGCCGGAGTCAACAATCGAATCAGCCGCAGGTTTTTCTTCGTTTGCAGGATCGCGCGCGCTTCGATCTCAAAATCTGGCGCAATGATTACTTCGCTGAAAATTTCGCTGATCACTTTCGCCAGCGGCTCGGTCAAGGGCCGGTTGCACACGATGATCCCGCCAAATGGCGCTTGTTTGTCCGTTGCAAACGCCTTGTTCCAAGCCTTGCGAAGGTCGGCGTCCGAACCGACTCCGCACGGATTGGTATGTTTTAGGATCGCAACAGTTGGCTCTTCGAATTCGGCAATCAGATTCGTCGCCGCGCTGATATCGAGAATGTTGTTGAAAGAAAGTTCCTTGCCGTGGAATTTTTCGAAATATTTGTCGAAATCACCATACAGTGCCGCAGTTTGATGCGGATTTTCTCCGTAACGCAATCGCATCGCCAATGGAAGTGAAAGCGAAAACGACGCGTCAGTTGTTTGCTCCTTATTCAGAAAACTGCTGATCGCCCGATCGTAGTCGGCAGTCCTGACAAACGCTTTGATAGCGAGACGCTCGCGTAATTTTAGCGTCGTTTCTCCCTTATTATCGCGCATGTTTTCGAGCACCGCGTCGTAGTCTGCGGGATCGACCACCACGGTCACCGATTCATAGTTTTTCGCCGCGCTGCGAATCATCGACGGTCCACCGATATCGATATTTTCAATTGCTTCCGCTAGCTGTACGCCCTGCTTTGCGACGGTGGCTTCGAAAGGATAAAGATTGACCACCACCAGATCGATCGGGTCAAAGCCGCATTCGCGTGCTTCAGCCTCGTGTTTCGGGTTACCACGCTTGTAAAGAAGACCGCCGTGCACACGAGGATGCAAAGTCTTCACACGCCCATCGAGCACTTCTGGAAATGCGGTAAAATTCGAGATCTCGCGCACTGGAATTTTTTCCTTCCTCAAGAGGGCTGCTGTTCCGCCGGTTGAAATGATATCAACGCCCTGACGCTCGAGGGCGCGCGCGAACGCTGCCACCCCGGTTTTGTCGGAAACAGAAATCAGAGCGCGAGTGATTTTCATAAGTTTGCAGAAAAGGGTCAAGAATGGTCGTCATTCCCAGCGAAGTCGAGGAATCTCGTCGCCGTATCCTAAGGTAATTCCACGGGATCCTCCGACTTCACTCAGGATGACGCGATTTGCGGTCAGCGATCCATCGTTGTCATTCTGAGTGAAGCGAAGAATCTCTGGCCCAATTCCTTCTCCCTACAGGAAATAAAAATCCGAGATGTTTCGCTCCGCTCAACATGACAGACATTGCACGCTTCAACCTTTTAACGTTTCAACGATCAAGAATCACGTTTTTCGCGACCGGATAGAGCACCGGGCAGCAGCCGATCGTTTCGCAGAACGCTTTGCTGAAATGACTCAGGCTAGAATATCCCACTTCTGTGGCCGCTTCGGTGACGTTGTAACGACCCGTGCGCAATAACTCGGCCGCGCGTTCCATCCGCAGGTTGCGCAAATATTGCGGAATTGTCAGACCGACTTCGCGGGAAAAAATCCTGCTTAGATAAAACGGACTGCAGCCCACTTCCTGACCAATCATTTCCAGCGTGGGAGGGTTGGCTAGATCGCGCGCAAGGACTTCCTTGACTCGTTCGACACGCTCGCGAGCCAGGCGTTTGTGACGCATGCAGAAAAATTCGGGGTCTTTCGGCGCGAAAAGAAAATGCGCCATGAGCTCTAGCGCCTTGCTTTGATACCAAAGAATTTGCGCCGCTTTCGCCACAGGAGGTTCCGCTAAACTGGCTACCACGCCGCGTTGCTGAATCGTCATCGGCCGTGTAGGCGCAACGACTGTCTCATTCTTGTCGCCGAAGATGATGCGGCGAATCTCCGGCTCCAGATCCGATTCGCTTTGCACGAATTGTCTTTGCAAATGCTCCCTGGAAAATTCCAGCGTCACGAATTGATGATGATCGCCAGCCTGACGTGACGCCGGTAACGGTTCGTCCGCGACAGCGTAATAGCCGGAATTTCCCGGGAAGTAATCGCTCCGCGACCGGCCATCCCTACCCACAGCGCCGTGCCCGCTGAGATTCAAGCAAAACTCCAAGCTGCGCGGGTGGAAAGTGCGTCCCCAATTAAAAGAATGATTGGTGCTAAAGTCGTGCCACTCGATGGCGACCCCGATTTTGTCTACATCGCCGTACAACGGGCGCCAGCCATCTTTCAGTTCGCGCCAGGCATGTTGTTCGGCTGCGCAACCAGGGTTCATCACGGCTAAATTACGAATGATGCTGAGCCGAATGCAAGGCTGGTTTCTTTTCATCCAGCGCGGCACGGTCCCACTTGCCCAGCTGCGAAGCTGCGTCGTAAGCACTCTGCGCGAAATCCAGCAGGACTCGATCCGGTTGCTCAGCGGTGCGCACCGCGTCGTAGGGCAAGATGAATTCGCGCAGCTTGGGCTCATAAAAAGCCGCGTCGGGCTGAACTTTTGCTTCTGAGAACCCAGGCGGTTCCGGATATGCGTAGGAGTAAAAAACGGGGGTCGGCATCGCGGCGTTGCCCGGCCAAAAACCGAGGCTGCTCACTTCCTGCGAGTAAGCCTCGCGCGTAATCTCATCCGGCAGGTGTGGAACGCCGCCAGGATGCGGCGGCGCGGGTCGCCCGGAGAAACGCGTCACCGCCAGATCAAAGCTACCCCAGAAAAAATGCACCGGACTGCATTTGCCGCAGAAGCGCGATCGGAATTCCTTAAACACGCGATCGCTCTGCACGAGGACCCGCCAAAACCGATTGGCGTACTCGCCGTCATACGAGCGGTGTCCTTCGTCCTGCTCGAACGGGACAGGGTTCTCGATTTCGTTAGGCATCGTGCGGATGGTGACGGGCAGCTCGAGATCTCTCAATGCCTTCATCACCGCCTCGTAAAATTGCGAGACGGATTGCGGTTTCAGCTCGATCGTTAGCCCAGCGCCATCGCTTTTGAGGATGCGCAATTGGTGATCGATGAAATCAAATCGTATCTCAAAGGTGGCAAGACCGTGCGGAATCGGCGAAGTCGTTAGGCCGCGAGCCGTCACATACAGCGTGACGTGCCAGGAGTGGTTGGTCCATGGGCTAAGCGTCAGTCGAATCTTGCCCACAATCTGTGTCCACATGTGCAGGGTGATGGCTGTGTCCTTCCATTCTGCAAAAGGCAGAGCCGGCCAGTGGTTGGACGCGCCATTCACTTTGTGTTTCTACCCTCGGTTGATGAAATCAGTAAACGAGTGCTTAACCCTCTCGAATATGTCCCGCGCTTCCTCCTGTGTCCGGTGAAAGGTATCTTTGATACGCTTTTTGACACCGCTGAAAGGACCGCTTCCTTCTCCTTGGTCGTAATCGTTTTCTACGTCCTCCATGGTCGCACCCGCAAACATTCCTTCGGTTCTCTTCACAGTGCCGCGAGTCGCGCCGATGTGTATCGTGCCGACCGGATGCGACGATCGATTTAGCAAAGTAACAATCCAGATCGGTTCGCCGCGCTCATCAGTGCGCAAGGTGTAATCAGCTGTCGCAAACTGTGCATGCGAGGTGTCCGCTATGTGACTGGCTACGGCGAAAGCGCCGCTGGAATCCAGGTTCAAGCGTGAGACTTGGATCGTTGCTCCCTCGGTAGAACCCGCGACCGAGCGATCCGGCCGCTCGTCAGAATCAATTTTTCCATCGGCGATCTCCAGTTCTCGCACACCGTGCCGTTCCGGGTCTTCCAAAGTGACCTTCCATCGCCCTGGCTGCGGCCCGCCTTTTACGCCGGTGATCGACACTATGTGATTCAGCGCGCCGCGGCCGAATTGCGTACCCACGACGCGCAACGCTTCGTATGCAGTGGCGTTCTCCTGGGCACAAATACGAGCAGCCAAAAACAACAGTACAGCAAACCACCGCCACATACCGCAAAATTGAACTACGGTTTTATGGTATGTCCAATCGCGTTTTTGCCCGGACTAGAAACAACTATGACTCACAAGGTGATAGCTAACTTGCGCCAGCAACAGAGCCCACGCGTGGCAGCGATTGTTTAGCGCACTACCCTCTGACGCTTGAGTTCGTCGCCGTATTTCCGCTGGAACTCTGCCGCATCCTGCTTCAGCACCGGCAGCAGGCGCTCGGCCGGCACAGGCTCCCGTAAATTGAAACCCGTGTAGTTGGTATATAAGACAGTTCCCGCTCCGCGAGTCGCGGGCTGCATCGCGCCATACACCTTTTCGCCCGAGTGAGGCAGATCGTATATGACGATTTGAGCCTGTGGACCGACGGCTTTTCGAACAACATCAACTTCGCTCGCAAGACTCTTGTCCGCCAGGGAAGCTACTTTCCAGCCTGCGTCGCTTTTGGCGACTCCCACAACAGTCGCTAGTTGAGACTTTTCAATTGTTTGCTGCTCGAAGCCAAGAGCGATGTCTTTTCTAGAGCGCAGCACGGCTAAGAGATCGTTTTTTGCTTTACTAGCTGCCTCTTGCGGAGTGGAGAAGTACGTTGCCTGCCCTGCTTTCTCTTGGCAACCCACACTGTAAAGTAGCGTCATCGTCAGCCCGAAGTATATCAGAATCCGTTTCATTTTTGCTTCCTTTCAATACGCTTCATTTCTTCGCAATGTCGTACCAGGTATTTCAATGGGTAGCTGTTCCTGGAGGATCGGCATAGGAACTGTACTCGAGCAAGCGTTCTGCACCCTGGCAGGGGCTCCACGGATCATTCAACACCACGTAGTTGGCGTTGCCCACGCTAACGTAGCCTTTGATCACAACAACGTGACCCACTACACCGGGCGTTCCATAGGCATAGCCCATCGGTTTCTTTGCGCAATAAATCTGCGATTTAACAGAATCCCAGGGTAACGCACTCCCGCTTTCGGAGGACTTGGCGCCCGCGAAATCCAGGTCAACCCACCCCGGCGTATTGCAGTCGTCTGTCTTGGGACACGGGGTGCCGGAAGTTTGTTCGGTGCAACAATTCGTCTTGTTAAAGCGATGGTTGGCCAGCGCACATTGTGTAATGGACAAGCCCAGGTACTCGGCGAGCATTTGGGTCGTTGCTGCCCAACACCAATTATCGGTCTCCTGCGGTCTCAACGCGTTGGAAACGCTGCCGATTATTTCCGGCCGGCAACAGCCCGATAGACAGGCGACTAATGCAAAGCTCGAAAGCGCTAAAACGAATTTGTGTCTCATTTGGGACATTGGATTGGAAGCCATCCCTAATCAGGGAAAACGGCACCGCGAATTGTCAAGGAAAATGACCTATCTCGAGTCGAACTAACACTCCGCATGCGCTATTGCTTGAATGAGCGCGCGAATCTGCTCACCTTTTTGCGAATCGCGATGAAGAGGAGGAATGTCGAGTTCAGCAGTAATACCGCGAACCTTGCCTTGCTGCGCAATTGCGTGCGTGATTTTCTCAACGGTTATCCGTTTTCCGAAAAAGAACGGTTACTGATGGTGCTCGGTGTGGACGAAGCATGCACGAACGTCATCCGTTATGCTTATCGTTTGCGTGACGATCAACTCATCTCATTGCGCATGGAAGGACTGCGCAAATGCGTGCGCATGCGGCTGCGCGATTACGGCGAACAAGTTCTTCCCCACGAAATGAAAGGCCGCTCTCATGACATGGTCAAGCCGGGCGGCCTCGGTTTGTATCTCATTCGCAACGCCTTTGACGAAGTCGATTACATACACAAACGCCGCGGGACGGAACTCGTGCTAACGAAAAAACTGGAGTGAAATCGTACATCCAGATTCGAGATTCGTGATTCGCGCTGACGATGTAACGGTGTAACGATTCACAATTAAACGGTTAATCATGAAACCGCCGGAACCGGATACCGCTTTCGAAATCTCGCTGCGGCCACCCGCGTTCAGCGAATTCAATGGGCAGCTCAAAGTGCGGGCGCGCCTGGAGTTGATGGTGGAAGCGGCCAAAAAGCGCGGCGACGTGCTGGAGCACATTCTCCTGAGCGGTCCGTCCGGCCTCGGAAAAACGACACTTGCTTACATCATCGCGAACGCGATGGATGTGAACATTAAGAATACCAGTGGCCCGGTGATTGAGAAGGCCGGTGAACTGGCAGGTCTTCTTACAAGCCTCGAAAAAGGCGACGCGCTTTTCATTGACGAGATCCACCGACTGCAGCCCGCGATCGAGGAATATCTCTATCCAGCGATGGAAGATTACCGGCTCGACATCATCATCGACCAGGGACCGCAGGCGCGAAGTCTGCGCCTTAATTTGCCGAAGTTTACTTTGATCGGCGCGACCACGCGCGCTGGAATGGTGAGCGCGCCGCTTCGGTCGCGTTTCGGTATGACGGCGCGACTCGATTACTACACTGCCGAGGAGATGCAGAAAATCATCATCCGCAGCGCGCGCTTGCTCGGCGTGGAGATTGATCCCGCCGGTGCGGCCGAGGTCGCTGCGCGTTCACGCGGCACGCCGCGCACAGCGAATAATCTGCTGCGCTGGGTGCGCGATTATGTTCAGGTGAAAGCTGAAGGCAAAATTACCGCTGAACTCGCCGACCGCGCCCTTACGATGCTGGAGATCGATCGCGACGGCTTCGATCAATGGGACAAGAGAATCATCGAAGCCTTAATTCACAAGTTCAATGGCGGACCGGTTGGTTTGAATTCGCTCGCAGTCGCGGTAGGCGAAGAAGCTGGCACGATTGAAGAAGTGAACGAGCCGTATTTGATCATGGAAGGTTACATCAAACGCACGCCGCAAGGCCGGGTCGCAACGGCAAATGCTTATCGCAAGCTCGGACTCAAACCGCCTACCGGCGCGCAAGCGGAGCTTCTGTAGCGGCGCTCTGTGAGCGCCGAATGTGGGAGCGGCCTGAGTGCCGCGACATCGGGATACTAAGATCCCTCCCAATTGGCTAATAGTGTTTTACCTTCAAAAACCAGTTTGAATTCACCAGAAACTCACAATCGGTTTTCATTTCTGTGAATGTAAAGCGTTGGAGCGCCGGATCGGATCGCAGCAGTGGAATATATTCGCTTGGTTGTGCTTCAAATGTCACGGTGGGATAAATCCGTGCTGAAGAGCGGCGTTTGACACAAACGCCCTACAGATCTTGTTCCAAGTCGCGTTTAAAACAGCCTGAGCACGCCGTTATTGTATGCTGCAATACGCACCCAGCCATAACTGCCATTCTGCGGTCGAACGGCCCAAAAATCGAAATCGCCGTTCAGCCGGTCTCCGGCGGGGTCGAGCGCAGTGGAGCCGGTCACTCCCTGATACCTGCTGGCTTCAGCAACAAATGTCGCTTTGAGGTTCGCGAAACTTTTCTTCAGGAACTTAAGGTCGCGTAACGCGCGCTGCACTACAAAAAGCGCGTCGTAACACGACAACGCAAAGGCATCCGGCTCGATGCCTGTGCGCGCTTGAATCGCATCGGCAATTGGCTGCCACTGGCTTCGTAAGGAATCGGGCAACCCGAAGATCGGATTGGGATAGCCGACGCTGACTGCAAACGCAGCCGCAGTTTCATCGGCAGGCAAAACGGCGGAAAGAGCTACGCCATCGCTGCCGTACCACGCGGTATCTGAAAGTGTCGCGTTCCCTTGTGCGCTGTGAAATACGCCTACGACCTCGTCAAAAGCCGCCAGATACACCGCAATTGTCGATGGATCTCTCCCGCGGCTGATCAGATTTTCAATTTGGAATGCGACTGAGGCGGTCGCGGTGGAGAAGTCGCTCGTCGCTGGTTCATAACGAAAACCTTGAGCCACGGTGCCTCCGAGCGCTTGGAATCGTATCTGAACCGAATCGTGCAGGCCGTTGTTGCCAGCGTCGTTTCGCCAAAGCGGAACGATCGCACGGATTCCATCATGCCTCATTAACGCGACGATCGCCTCCGCTTCGCGCATATCGTTAGGACAAAACCGAAAAATGTTATCGCCTGCGATTGCGAGAGAAGACGCGGTGCTGCCCTGGCTAATTACGAGTATTTTGTGCGCGTCCGCATACGACTTGATCATGGCGACCTCCGCGCTCGATTGCGGGCCGATGACAATTTTCACGCCGCGACTGTCGAGGTCCTTGATCGCGTCGAGGGCCTTCGACGGATCGAGTTGGGTGTCGCGAACAAGGAAGCTGAACCGGTTTCGGCCGCGCGACGCTGTTTCAATCTGGTCGGCGGCGATCTGAAGCGCAGCAACCGTGTTTTGCCCGAGAGACGACCACGAGCCGGTTAACGACACGAGCACGCCAATCTTGACCGGCTGACCAAGGTGCAGTTGGCCGGCTCGAACTCCTGTTGCGGGAGCGAGCAGAGCAATTAGCAATCCACAAAGAACGGAGCGGAACACGACGCGAATTTTCATAAGCGCGCGAGCATCAACGCATCGGCCAAAGTGTCAAGCGCCCGATGCTGCTGTAGCCGCAATCTGCGAGCGGCGGCACCAAAGTTTTCCGGCAGTCATCCAGCCTTCGCAGCCGCTTCGGCGGAGTAGGCTAGAGCGCCGCTTCAGTTTCTCGAATTGAGCGTTGGACGTTGGACGTTGAGCGTTGGACGTTTTCTTCAATGCAGTCAACCACTGATCTCTTCCCCAAGACGTCAAGAGTTTTCACTGTTTCAGAGCTGACCCGAAGCATCCGAAGCACTCTCGAAACAAAATTCGGCTCCGTCTTGTCGATGGAGCCCAGGTGCAGGTTTACGGCACCGTCACAGTTTACGAAACGCGTGGGCAATATCAGTTGAGCGTCCAGATTCTTCAGCCACGCGGTGTCGGTCTGCTCCAGGCAAAATTCGAGGCGCTCAAGCGCAAGCTGGAAGCGGAAGGATTGTTCGCGCCGGAACGGAAACGACTGTTGCCGAAATTTCCGCGACGAATCGGCATCGTCACATCGCCAAGTGGTGCAGCGATTCGCGACATACTGAATGTGCTGAGCCGTCGCGCGCCGTGGTTGCAAATTCTGATCAATCCAGTGCGCGTGCAGGGAACAGGGGCTGCGCAGGAGATCGCAGTCGCAATTCGCGAGCTCGCCTTGCCTAACAAGGCGTTTGCGTCTGTCGATCTCATCGTGATCACGCGCGGTGGCGGCAGCATGGAAGATTTATGGGAGTTCAACGAAGAGATTGTTGCCCGTGCGATTTTCCACTCGGCTGTGCCGATCCTCTCGGCAGTCGGCCACGAAATCGATTTTACCATCTCTGATTTCGTCGCTGACTTGCGCGCGCCGACACCGAGCGCGGCTGCGGAATTGATTGTGCCCGATATCATCGACCTCCAGCGGCGGATCGATGGCTGCACCCGCGCGCTTGGGCGCCAGTTGCTAAACCGCGTGCGCGACGCGCAACAGAGGCTCGATCACGCGCGTGAGACTTTGCAGCGCTGCCTCGCCCACAAGATTGACAGCTACAAGCGCAGTCTTCTAAATATTCTTCGCGCGTTGCAGCCCCGAAAGCTTTCGGGGGAGCTCATGATGCGCCGCAATCGTTTTGCCGATTTGCATCGGCGGTTGGTTGCATGTCCGCCGCGACTGCTCGAAAACGCCGTGCACCGATTCCAGCGGATCGAAGGAATTCTGCGCGTACTCGGTCCAGACGCGACATTGCGCCGCGGCTACAGCATTACCATGAACGACCACGGAAAAATCATCCGCACGGTCACAGCGATCCGTCCAAGAATGAAAATCCGCACCCGCGTCAGCGACGGCGAATTTGGCTCGGAGATCATTTAAGGAAGGAAAATGCGAATGCAGTAATGACGCTCTCGGCGACTGCATTGCCGACACGATGAAGAGAAAGGCGAGAAGCAGAAAAGTTCAGTTGATTCTCAACGGGAAGGTGGCGGGCAACGACGCGCTCCAGTCTGCGGTTGCTGGACAACGAGGAGCGGGGCATCGCGTCGAAGTGCGAGTAACCCAGGAAAAAGGAGACGCGCGACGCTTTGTATCAGAAGCAGGTGACGTAGATCTGCTGATTGCTGCCGGTGGGGACGGTACACTGAACGAGGTGGTTCACGGTCTAATGGGTCTCTCGAGTGCAGCACGGCCTGTTTTAGGAGTAGTGCCCCTAGGAACCGCGAATGACTTCGCCACCGGTTGCGGGATCCCGCGCGAACCAGAGAAGGCGCTGGCGCTTTGCATGGAAGGTAACGCATCACCAATCGACGTCGGCAAGGCCAATGATCACTGGTTCCTGAACGTAGCCAGCGTTGGCTTCGGCGCCGAAGTTACAGCCAGCACTTCACCGGAACTTAAGCGCCTGCTTGGCCCCGTCGCCTATGCCGTCATGGGTGCCATCCTTGCGATTAACGTTCATCAATATCACGGCAGGCTCATCTTGCCAGATCGCCAGATCACGGGCAGCGGCCCGGTGGCAATTGTCGGCAATGGACGCCAGACTGGCGGGGGCGTCCAAGTCGCGCCGCGCGCATGTATTGACGATGGTTTGCTCGATGTGCTTGTGGTTCGTCATATCCCGGCGACCGCGCTGCTCACCGCGGCCCGAGAATTGCAACAACTCTCACCGAATGGCGAGTATATCTCTTATTGGCAGACTCCCTGGGTCGAGGTCTATCCCGATGAAGCGATTCCAGTCAACCTCGATGGCGAACCGGTAGAGTTTTCCAGTGTCCGATATGAAGCAGTACCGAGAGCGATTCAACTGATCGTTCCGCCGAGTTGTCCGTTACTATCGGCAACCGTGAGACGGCCACTTTCGCTTCGACAGATAGTTTCATTTTTGCCCCCTTTTTACGTAGGGTTCGGATTGCACCCTGCTGCTGGATGCCCACGCCTTTGCGGAATAGCTGAATTCAAGCGCTCATCAATATCGCGCTATTGTTCTCCCTGCAATGGCACGCACTCATCTTCGAGCGGGCATTTGTAGCGCTGTCGTTACTTTTTACTTTTTCCGGTGCCGCAACTTTCGAATCCCGGGGGTTTCAATGTTTAGAAACCTATACGCTATGAACTGGAGAAAATTCGTTCTCCTTGGTTGCTTGGCAGCATACGTTTTCGCAGCCTCGACTGCAACGGCGCAGATGAGGTGGCACGGTAGTTCTGTATCCCGGATGGGAATGCGCGGCGCCTTCACGTCACGTCCGATTGCCCGAATGCCGATGCACCGCGCTCCGATGCTAGGTCCGATGGGACGGATGCCAATGCACCGCGCTCCGATGATGAATTCAGCTTTGGGCCTTCGACGCTTTAACCGTTTCAACGACGGCTTTCATCGAGATCATCGGTTTCGTCGCTTCGATCATTTCAAGGATATCGTCTTTATCGGCGACTTCGGCTTTCCATGGTGGTGGGGTCCATGGTGGGACTGGAACTGGGGCTACCACCCATACGGACCCTACGGATATTCTGAATATTCGAATCCGCCCTTCTACCCCGGCTACGGATATGAGTATGGAAACTATGCCTATGGTTATGGGTCGTCCGGCTATGGTTACCAATATAACTACCCCTATGGGAGTTATTACGGTAGCTATTACAGCGGCACGAACTACGAAAATGACGATGAAAGTGCTGTGCGCAACGTTCTCGCCGAATATGCAGTCGCTTGGAACGGCCATGACATGGCCGGCTTCGGGCGTCTCTTCGCTGAAGACTGTGACTACGTAAACGTCGCTGGTGTCCACTGGAAAGGACTGCAGGAGATTGTGCAGCGGCAAGCGGACCTGTTTCAAAACAGATTAAAGACCGCCGTTCGGAGGCTTACTGGTGCAGAAGTTCGTTTTTCAACCCCCGATGTTGCACTAGTCCATGCTACGTGGGACGTGACCGGTCGGAGTCGTCCCACTGGAGAGACCGTTCCAGTTCTGAAAGAGGTCACCACGATGACGATAGTCAAGACTAACGGGAAGTGGCTAATCACGGCTTTTCAGGACACAGAGAG
>QHMS01000284.1 GCA_003217895.1 Verrucomicrobiota bacterium | reverse complement strand
CGCGGCAATTTTGCAGAATTTTTTTCGTCAACGCCGCAGCGAGCAGACCGAAAATCCCAAATCTGAAATTGGGATTTGAATGGCTGCGTAAACCGCGTAAAACGCTTCGCGTCACGCGGTTTTGCGCTGTTGTCTTGAAAGCCACCTGTCCCGAAAGCTTTCGGGATTTACGTGGCTGCCTCGCTAGGATTCGAACCTAGACAGAGAGATTCAGAGTCTCTAGTGCTACCATTACACTACGAGGCAACGCTCGAGAAAATTAAGACCGACAACCGCTACTGCAAGTCGAGTGCGTGGCGCGTTTGTGCAATGTTTTATGCGACCGCGACCTTCGCCTCGAGCAGGATCTCAGCACCTTCTTGAGCGGCTTCCACTTTCAACGGCTTTCCGCTCCTTGCCGCCAGTTTGCGAGCGGATTCCAGCATCGCGTCCACTTTTTCGTCGTCGTGATGCGGGTCATGGTGAAAAAGCATCAGCGTCTGAATCTCCGCTTCGAGCGCGAGCGAAACGGCGCTGGAGATCGAACTATGTCCCCATCCGATGTGGTTTTTATGCTCTTCATCCGTGTACTGCCCGTCGAGAATCAGAATATCGCTGCCGTGCAGGAATCGCACCAGCCCGGCTTGTTCATCCGTCGCAATCTCCTTCCTCTGTTCCGAGCTCAGCCGATTTCCGCGGAGCGCATGGAGAAAAAATTCATACGGCTCATAATCGGGCAGGAAAGCAACTGAGCCGGCGCTAGTGAAAATGCGATATCCGGCGCAGACCCCGGGATGATTTACCAATGCGGCGTGAACCTGCACTTTTCCGAGGGAGAACTTCATGTCACTCAGCTTGTTAATCATCATCCTGGCGGAGAGCTCACGCATCGTAATCGGAAAGAACGGGGCTCGCATCGGCTCAGCGAGGATGTCGCGCAAAGTCGCCCCTGTGCCGTCAAAACCGAAAATGCGAATTTCATTGTTGGAATCGTACGCGGGTTTGAAAAATGGCAACCCCTGGATGTGGTCCCAATGCGCATGGGTGATCAACAACGAGAGCTTGATCGGTCGCGATTGAAATTCTTTCTGCAACGCGATACCCAGTGGCCGGATGCCGGAGCCGGCATCAAGCACGATAATCTCGCCATCGGCTCGCAATTCTACGCACGCGGTATTGCCACCGTAACGTAGCGTGCCTGGGCCGGGCACGGCTATCGAGCCGCGCGTACCCCAAAATTTAATACGTACCGGAGATTCTGACACGCTGGGCATGGGAGGAGACAGCGCGGGATTCTGCCACGCGTTCGTAATTAAACCAATACTTTTTAGTCAAAATTTCCTAGGGAGACTGCGCCACAGCCTGGGACGCTGCAGCACGCGTCAGTAACTAAAAGAAAATCGGAATGATCAAGATCGCCAGAATATTGACGACTTTGATCATGGGATTGATCGCTGGGCCGGCGGTATCTTTGTACGGATCGCCTACCGTATCACCTGTGACTGCCGCGGCGTGGGCAAAAGAGCCTTTGCCACCAAGATTCCCTTCCTCAATAAATTTCTTTGCGTTGTCCCAGGCAGCGCCACCGGATGTCATTGCGATAGCGATGAATAGTCCCGTCACGATTGTCCCGACTAACAGGCCGCCGAGCACAACTGCCCCCAGCGGTTTAATCGCTGCCACCACAATGACCGCAACCAATGGCAACAACGCTGGAACAATCATCTCCCGCAGCGCAGCTTTCGTCACGATGTCCACACAAGTCCCGTACTCGGGTCGGTCCTGTCCGGTCAGGATTCCTGGTTTGGCTTGCAATTGCCGGCGCACCTCGCGCACGACCGCGCCAGCTGCCTTGCCCACTGCGTCCATGCTAAAGGCAGTGAAGACGAATGGCAGGAGTCCGCCGATGAAAAGTCCGATGATTACTTTCGGGTCACTGAGCGAGAATTGAAATGTAAACGCTTCGCCCCGGCCAGTAATGTGTCCGCGCAATTCTTCCACGTACGAGCCGAACAAAACCAGCGCCGCCAATCCCGCCGAAGCGATGGCGTAACCTTTGGTAACAGCTTTCATGGTGTTGCCAACTGCATCGAGTTCGTCTGTGACGGCGCGAACTTCCCTAGGCAGATCGGCCATCACTGCCACGCCACCGGCGTTGTCAGTGATTGGCCCGAATGAATCGAGCGAGATAATCACGCCGGCCATGGACAACATCGACATCACTGCAATCGCAATTCCATACAGCCCGGCGAAATGAAACGTAACCAGGATCGCGGCCCCAATGAACAGCACCGGCAGCGCGGTAGCATGTTCTCCGGCCGCCAACCCGGCGATGATGTTCGTGGCGTGCCCAGTCTCGGACGCATGTGCAATTTTTTGGACGGGCCGGTAGTGAGACGAAGTGTAGTAATTCGTCAATGCCACGATGATCGGAGTCATTGCGAGTCCAACCAGCGAAGCAAAATAAAGTTGAGCAGGGGACCGCAACACGCCGTCGATGGTTACTCCAGCGGGGAAAAGCCTCTGCGTGACCGGCCAAAATACAATTGCAGAGATCAACACGTTGGTCATGACCGCGCCCATCAAGACGGCGGTCGGCTTACCGCGCGCCACATTTACAAAGAAAATTCCGCAGATTGCTCCCAGCACAGAAATTCCGCCGAGCACGAATGGATAAACGATGGCCGCTGGGTTTCCGCCAAGCGTCAACAGCCCTGCCAGAATCGCGCCGACCAAACTGACAGCATAAGTTTCAAAAACGTCCGCAGCCATGCCTGCGCAATCGCCTACATTGTCTCCGACATTATCGGCGATTACCGCTGGATTGCGGGGATCATCTTCTTCCAGGCCGCTTTCGATCTTGCCCACCAGATCGGCACCAACGTCTGCGGCTTTCGTGTAAATGCCGCCGCCCAATCGCGCGAAAACGCTGATAAGACTGCCGCCCAGCGCGAGTCCCACCAGGCTGCGTATTGCCGCGTCGCTTCCGATCAGTTTCGTCGCGATCGTGTAGAAGATCGACACCGAGAGCAACGCCAAGCCAACGACCAGCAAACCTGTCACCGAGCCGCCGTTGAATCCCATGCGCAATGCATTGAGTCGCCCGACGGTGGCGGCCTGCGCCGTACGAACATTTGCCAATACGGCCACGCGCATGCCGATGAACCCTGCCGCGAGCGAGCAGAAGGCACCGATCACGAAGCCAATTGCCGTGGGGTGGTCTTTGAAAACGAAAAGCAAAATGAAAATGACAACGGCGATCACGCTGATCGTCTTAACCTGCCGATTCAAATACGCCTTGGCGCCTTCCTGCACGGCGGCTGAGATCTCTCGCATGCGTTCATTTCCCGAGGGCGCGCGAATCACTAACGCGATCAACAAGAAAGCGGCGACGAGACCGATGACGGCGCACACCATCGAAAGTGGGACGCCTAAATTGAGGATGCTCAAAGCCAGGAAATTCATGATCGGGTCGCGCTGAAGCGCACGACTCTATGAAGAATTACTTCACTGGCAAATGCCTCACTCCAATTTCTCACGTCCATGCGGTTTCGTGAGATCAAGCAGCGGACCAATGGGAACGATTCTCGTCGGATTAATTTCCGTGTGCGTCATGTAGTAGTGGCGCTTGATATGGTCGAAGTTGACGGTGTCGGCGATGCCAGGGTGCTGATATAAATCCATCAGATAGCCCTGCAGATTCCGATAGTCGATGATACGCCGCAGATTACACTTGAAATGGCCGTAATAAACGGAATCGAACCGGACGAGTGTGCAAAATAATCGCCAGTCCGCCTCGACAATACAGCTCCCGAACAAATATCGACTCTTCGATAAACGCCATTCGAGTTCGTCGAGCGCTTCAAAAACTCTGCGGCACGCCATTTCGTATGGCCGTTGGCGCGTGGCGAAACCCGCTCTGTAAACGCCGTTGTTTACATTGTCATGCAGAAAGGCCGAAAGCTTCGCGTGCTCGGCTGCGATGTCTTTCGGAAAGAAATCGACATCTTTGTTCTCGGCGAAGTCATTAAACACATCGTTGAACATCCGGCAGATGTCGTCCTCGCAATTGTTCACGATCCGCTTCGTTTCTTTGTCCCAGAGCACCGGCACGGTCACGCGCTCATCGAAATGGGGATCGGTCGCTTTGTAAGCTTCGCTCAAAAACTGGAAGCCATTGACGGGATCGGTTGATTCGAATGGCGCACCCGGCTGAATTTTGCCCGAGGGATCGCGAAACGCCCAGCCTTCCTCATCCCGAATCGGATCGACCACTGTCATGCCGATTGCGCCTTCGAGTCCTTTTAACTTTCGAAAAATAACGGTGCGACTCGCCCACGGGCAGGCTAGTGAAACGTAGAGATGATAACGATCTTTCGCGGCCGCATACGGTGTCGATCCATCAATCGTGATCCATTCACGGAACACGTCCTCCTGTCGCTGGAATTCTCCGGACTCAGCCTGTTCGGTTGGAAATTGCGCTTTCATTTAACAACCAATGGACAGCCGCCTTCGCGCGCTTCGGCGTGCCAGGCGAATGAACGCGAACTTACGGCGACACGCCATGTGTGTCGATTGGTGGTTATTCCGCTCCCGTTGACAGCCAAAAGTGTCAGTGGTACCGTCGCGCAAATTTACGCGGAAGTCCGCAAAACGCGGTTTCCCCATAGAGATTTGCATACCGTGTTAAACAGTCAGGTTCTGGTGCTCAACCGCCTCTGGCAAGCGGTGAACATCTGCTCGGCCCGGCGCGCGTTTGCGCTGGTGTATGCGGGTCACGCTCAGATTGTTTCGTCCGACGAGCCGAACAATTTTCTGACGCACGATTTCGAAAGCTGGCGCGATCTATCGGCGAATGCGCCCGACCACGAGGTGGTCACGACGATTTCGTTTAAGATTCGTGTCCCAAGAGTGATTGTCCTGCTGTTTTTCGATCGGCTTCCGAAAAAGGA
>QHMS01000283.1 GCA_003217895.1 Verrucomicrobiota bacterium | reverse complement strand
AGTCGCATCAATTCCTCTTCGGAAATTTCTTCGCCCGACATCGCGCGCGGCGACCAGCGATCGATCAGAAGCTTTTCGATCGGATAATCCGCCTTACGGATTTCGCTGCCTTTGATCATATGCCATGACACAACACCAGACGCCACATTCTGCAATCAAGACTGCCGCTGCTCACTCTTCGCGCTTCTCAATTTCCCGCTCAATTCGGGGATCAGGGATCAACCAAAGAAGCGCGACGAAAACATACAATCCGCCGGCAATCCAGGCGCTCACAAACGCGAGCGGAATCGCGGCGAGGTAGAGCACCGGAGAAAGTTTCCCTTTCCAATCGGTGCCAATAGCCTGGGCGAGAATCGATCTGCGCCCTTCCTTGGCGATGATGGTGCGCTGCAGAACATAATAGGCGATTGCCGCCATCAGCAGCACGAAGCCGTAGATAGCGGTCGGGATTGGCGCGAGGTGGTTTTCGCCCATCCAAGCAGTGGTGAACGGAAACAGAGACAGCCAAAACAAGAGATGAAGGTTGGCCCAGAGAATCCCACCGCTGACCTCCTCCGTGACCTGGAACAGATGATGATGATTGTTCCAATAGATGCCGAGATAAATGAAACTTAGTACGTAGCTCAACAATACCGGCAGCACCGGTTTCAACGCGGAGAGTTCAACCGCATGCGGCACCTTCAATTCCAAGACCATAATCGTGATGATGATGGCAAGGACACCATCGCTGAACGCTTCGAGCCGTGAGGTTTTCATCCTGCTTCGCGCTGATGCGCTTCGCAGGACTGGGGATGATTCGTTGCGCGAAGCAGGATGCCCTCCGAAGCTTCAGCGAAGGAGGGCCAGTGTATTACGTGTATCCTTCTTCGCACTGATGCGCTTCGCAGGATTGGACGGTCATTGCGGGAAACAGGATGTATTACGTGTATCTTATTGAGAGTCTTTCTGTACAAGGAGAGCGCTACGTGGGAATGACCACAGATCTGAAACAGCGTCTCCGAGAACACAATCAAGGGAAATCTTCTCATACCACAAAGTTCAGCCCATGGAAGCTAATCACTTACCTCGCGTTCACTGATCGAGCCAAGGCAGAAGCTTTTGAGCGTTATCTCAAATCCGGTTCAGGTCATGCATTCGCTAGAAAGCGCCTATGGTAACTGGCTACTAAAGTTTTTCGCGTGTTGGTCTGTTCAAGGCTCTAAACCAATGGCGCGCTGCTTCAAGGTCTTCATTGGTCAGGCCCTGGCTGGCATTGAACAAACGAATTGTCACATCTGCTCCGGCGTTGCGCGAAATTGGTGCGATCACAGTGAGATGATGTCGGCCAAAAATTCAGCGTGCGAGAAGAGCGATAAATTGGCGCAGCTCGGCTTCGTTTAGATTAGATATGGCCCAATATTCCATTCCGCGACGTGTCCAATGAAAGAGATTGTAACCGCGGCGGTTCGATAATGCCGGTGAGCTGTCGGAGCTTCCGGTTGCAGGCATAATGAAAACATTGATCGGGTGTTTGTTTCGTTGATAGACGAGCGCGACAACAGTTTTGCCGTCGAGATAATCGAGTCTGCCACCAAAGAGCGGGAAGCCGCTCATCGCGAAATCGTGCACATCAGGCGCGAAATCGACTTTGCCGTCGAACCATGGTTTGACCGTGTGTTGATCTGACGATGCAACGTCGACCAGATGTGTCGCGAGCAAGGATCGAACGTGATTGTCGACGACTTGATCGACAATCGCGTTGCCACGCGACGCGCGATTGGTTTGGAAAAAAACGAAAGCGAAGAGAATCAACGCAAATGCCGCTCCCGTTGCGAACACAAACCAGGGCGAGAAGTTTCTCTCCGTGGCTTTCGCTTCGCGTCGCAACGCGGCGCGAATGTTCCTGCGCAATCGCGCGGGCGCGCGGTAGGCCGGCGCATCGTTGTTGAGCGCGTGCCGCAGCGCGCGAATCTGTTCCTCGATTCGGCGGCACTCGTCGCAGGCACGCAAGTGTTGCTCGATCTCGCGCACGTTAACTAAATCAAGCTCGTCGTCAGCGTAGGCGTGAAGAAGTTCACGAATCTCGTGGTGATTCATTTTGTTTGAGAGAGAATCAGTTGAAGCTGGCGGCGCGCGCGGGCGAGGCGCGACATAACGGTTCCGATCGGAACGCCCGCGATGTCCGCGATTTCCTTGTAGGAAGCCTCCTCCAGCTCGCGGAGAGTGATCGCTTCGCGAAATTCGGGCGGTAATTGCTCGATCGCAGCGCGCACGCTTTGTCGATCTTGCGCGCGATCGAGCGCGACGCCGGCATCCATCGGCGGCGTCTGCCCGCCATGTAATTCTTCGTCAAAGGCAATGTTCATCTCATCAGGGCGATTCTTTTTCAGTACGGTGAAGGAGGTGTTGCGGACAATCCGCAGGAACCAGGCACGACTGTTTTCGCCGCGAAAATCGTCGAAGAAACGAAACGCGCGCAGCGCTGCTTCCTGGACCACGTCCTCTGCATCCTGCTCGTTGCGCATCAAAAAGCGGGCGAGGTTGTAAGCCGCGTCGAGATGCGGGAGGACTTTTCTCTCGAACTCGCTCAGACGCGGAGACTCGGTCAATCGAAACACGGATCGTAGCTTTCAAGCATAGGGATCAAGACTGCGCGAATCGGAATTTTATTCCCAAAGCCAAAATTTTTCCGAGATCGGGAATAACGGCCCTGTTCGCGCGGTCATCGCGATCAGAACAGAAAGCCCAATTATGAAAGATCACAATCACATTCTCCACAACGTAGATTCCGACGGCATCGATCGCCGCGGGTTCCTGAAATGCATGGCGTGGGCCGGCACCGGCGTGCTTTGGACGGTGAGCGGCGGGGTTCTCGTGTCCAAAACGTTAGCCCAAATTACAAAAGCCGGGTCGCTGCCTGCAGTCACCGATTTGAGTTTTCTTCAAATCAGTGACAGCCACATCGGCTTCAGCAAGGACGCGAACAAAGATGTCACTGAAACATTCCGGATCGCGCTGGACCGCATCAATGCGATGCCCACTCAGCCCGCTTTCCTTCTCCACACGGGGGATATCAGCCAGCTATCGAAACCGGAAGAGTTCGACACGTTCGATCAAGTGCTCAAGAGCTGCAAAACAAAGGATGTATTTTATGTTCCTGGCGAGCACGATGTCATAAATGACGGCGGCAAACTTTTTCGCGACCGTTATCTAAAGAGCGTCGAAGGCAAGGGCTCCGGCTGGTATAGCTTTAACAAAAATGGAGTCCACTTCATTGGGCTGGTCAACGTCCTGAACCTTCAGGCCGGAGGCCTCGGGCAACTCGGCGACGAGCAGCTGGAATGGCTCGAAGACGACGTCAAAGGTTTGAGCGCGGAAACCCCGATTGTCGTGTTTGCCCACATCCCTCTCTGGGCGGTGTATCCAAAATGGGGCTGGGGAACCGACGATAGCGAACGCGCGCTTGGATATCTGAAACGCTTCGGCTCGCTGACCGTGTTAAACGGCCACATCCACCAGGTGCTCCGGAAAGTGGAAGGCAATGTGACTTTCCATACCGCGATGTCCACTGCCTTCCCGCAGCCTGAGCCGGGAAAGGGGCCAAACCCTGGCCCTTTAAAAGTTCCGGCTGAAAAGCTGCGCAGTATGCTCGGCCTAACCAGTGTCCAATACAAGCAAGGCAAAAGTGCCCTTGCCGTAATTGATTCAAATCTCAGCTAAATCCATTGAATACATGATCACACCTACTCCTGGAATTAAAACAACGGCTCTTTTGTGCGCCATCAGTCTTCTTAATTTTTCGCTCTTCGCTCTCGCTGGCGAGATGAAGGACGGTACCATCGCCAAGCAAAATAGGATTGAAATCAAAGACTTTGCTTTTGATCCCCAGAAAATAACGGTCAAATCTGGTGAGAAGATTACCTGGATTAATCGAGACGGGGAACCGCACACCGTCGTAAGCGTGGGGAAGAAGTTTCAGAGATCACCCGGGCTCGACACCGATCAGGAATTTTCGATCACCGCCGGTGCGCCAGGCACCTATGAATATTTTTGTTCAGTTCATCCCAAGATGACCGGAACAATCGTGGTCGAGAAATGAACGCGACTATGACTGGGTGGATTGCCGCCGGGGCGTTCGATCTCAAGGCGGCAATTCAGGCGCCACACGCCCAGCATCCGGTCCTCGTTCATTTTCCAATAGCGCTGTTTATAGCCAGCGCCGTGTTCGAGGTCCTGGCGATGTGGCGCAAACAACCTGTCTTCGGTGCGGTAGCCTATTTCAATCTTCTCGGCGCAGCGCTAAGCCTGCCATTCACAATCGCGACCGGTCTCGGAGCATGGCGATGGCAACTCGAAGGCGCAAAGTTGAAAGGCATCCTACAACTGCATCTCCTGTGTGCGCTCACTTCCGCGGCGCTCATTCTTGTCCTGTGGTGGAAACGATCGCGCCTTCACGCCCAGCAGAGGCAGCCCGGTGCGGGTTATTTCGCGTTGATGACGTTTGGCCTTTTGATGATCACGCTGACCGGTCATCTCGGCGGAATTCTCAGCGGCGTCGAGCCGCCGTGAGATACATTTTGTCGCTCAGCTTGTGGCCAGGCGAGCTTCGGGCCGGAAACGAATGACGGCGATAAGTGCGAGAACTACGGAAATCGCAAGGACTCCCAGTTGCGTAAGTTTGAATGGAGATTCCGTCTGTGTAGGAGCCACCGCATGCAGGGCCGGTACTTTTTCAAACAACTGCACGACCAATACAAACAAGTTGAAGTAGAGACATATCACCGCACCGATCACGTAG
>QHMS01000265.1 GCA_003217895.1 Verrucomicrobiota bacterium | reverse complement strand
ATTTTCGCGCACGCACCGCCTGTGCATTCCTGAACCGCTGATTCTTTCCCGCGCAAGTGGGTAGCGGCGTTTAGTGCGTTCCTTCACGCCGCTGAATCAGCGCGCGCGAACGCAAAATTCATTCGGCGATTTCGCCGAGTCTTTTGAACCAGGAGTTTTTGTATGAACAAAATAGTTTTACTCGTGCTGGCGGTTTTCCCGGTAACGGTCGTTTTCTCGCAGGAAACGGTGTCCTCCGCGAATTCATCGCCAGTGCCAACAGTTTCAAATACGACGCCCGCGACAACAGCGGATGTCGAAGGGCTGCGCCAGCAAGTGCAATCCCTCACCGAGACGGTGAAAGCGTTACAACAACAAGTGAAAAATCAGCAGGCCGCCTTGGAAAAAGCGAACCTCACGGGCGAGTCGGGACTTCCACAAAATCCGGAGCCCTTACCCCTCGCGGGCACCGAGAGGTCGCCCGTTCCAGCCGCGAGCGTGTCGCCACGCTTCCCAACAGAGGACATATCCGTTGTTCAATCGACCACTGCCCCGGCTGCATCGCCTGCTCCGGGCGCGAGCGCCAGTCCCTTGCCCGGAGGTTTTCCGACCACCGATACCTCAGTGGTGACATCGGCACCGGAAACGATCTCAAGCACGGGGGCTGGCGCGTCGTTAACGCAACCGATCACAATCGGTGGCGGCAAAAATTACATGAACATTTCTTTCGACGGGTTATTCGCGCTTGCCTATTCAAGCGCGCGCGACCTCGATCACATTGAGGTTGGTGATCACGATCCACAGCAGCGCGGCTTCAACGCACGTAACATCGAGCTGGCGTTCGATGGTGCAGTCGATCCGTACTTCGAAGGGTTCGCGAATATCGTTTTCAAATTGGATAACGACAACGAAACCTCAGTGGAAGTCGAAGAAGCGTTCATGCAAACGACAAGCCTGCCGTTCAACCTGCAATTGAAAGGCGGGCAATTTTTCGCTGCGTTCGGCCGGCTTAACCCAACGCATCCGCACACCTGGGACTTCGCGGACACTCCCCTCGTCAACGGCCTATTTTTGGGGCCCGACGGGTTGCGCGGCGTTGGCGCCCAAGCTTCCTGGACATTGCCTCTACCGTGGTATTCGCAATTGATCTTTGCGTCACAAAATGGACGCGGCAGCACAGGGTTTTCGTTTCGGAATCCCGGGGATGACGGAATGTTTTTCGACCGCATTACAACCGATCGCGAGGTGCGTGGCCTGCAGGATTTTGTTTGGATCCCGCGTTTCGAAAATTCTTTTAATTTGAGCGAAACCCAGACCGTATTGGCTGGCGTTTCAGGAGCGTTTGGCTCCAACGAGACGGGCGCGAATTCACGAACTCAGATTTACGGCGCAGACCTGCTCTACAAATGGAAAAGCGCGCGTGCCGAAGGCGGGTTTCCATTCGTGAAATGGCAGACCGAATTCATGTATCGCCGTTTCGAAGCCGGGCACGGCGCGGACGATTCTTTTCCTGTCGCGGAAACATTTCACGACTGGGGTCTGTATTCGCAGGTGCTGTGGGGATTTAAAAAAGGATGGGTCGTCGGCATTCGGGGCGACTATGTCCACATGCAGAATTCCGAGTTTACCGACGACTTGGATCGGCAATCGCGATCTCGAATCTCTGCGAACCTGACGTGGTATCCCACTGAGTTCTCGAAACTCCGTTTGCAGTACAATCACGATTTTCTTGAGGAGAACTTTTTCCTGTCCGATCGCGAGGTGGATTCGCTTTTTCTCCAGTTTGAATTCATTCTCGGCGCTCACGGTGCTCACAAATTTTAAAAAACCATGAAAAAAACGCTGTTCATCTTGTTCGCGATCGTCACATGTGCCTTATCAGCCCATGGCAAGCTCAACGTCGTCGCAACGTTGCCGGACTTCGGATCGTTCGCCCGCGAAATTGGAGGCGATAAAGTCAACGTCACCGTTCTGGCGAAACCCACGGAAGATCCGCACTTCGTTGATGCGCGACCGAGCTTCGTAGTTTCAATGCGCAACGCCGATGTGCTGATCGACGGCGGCGCTGAGTTGGAACTCGGCTGGTTGCCGCCACTTCTGCAAAATGCGCGGAACCCGAAGATCGAGATCGGCAAACCGGGACGCATCCAGGCATCGCAGGGAATTCGCCTCATGAACGTGCCGACGAACGTCACCCGCGCCGCGGGTGATGTGCATGCGCTCGGTAATCCGCATTTCACTGTCGACCCGATCATCGCGAAGGCGATTGCTCAACATATCGCGCAATCGTTTTCCGCTCTCGATCCGGCGAACGCCGCATTCTACGAAGCGAACTACAAGAAGTTCGAGGAGACGATCAACGCAAAATTACAGGGGTGGGGCGCAGCGTTGTTGCCGTTCCACGGCCAACATGTGGCCGCCTATCATGATTCGTGGCCGTACTTCGCGCACCGTTTCGGCCTCAACATCGATCTTTTTCTCGAGCCAAAGCCGGGAATCCCGCCGTCGCCCTCGCATCTGGCCGAAGTGATCGCGCAAATGAAAGCGCAGCACAGAGTTTTCGCAATTCCCAGGTGGTGTGCCTGGGACAGACAGCTACGTCAAGTTGATCGACACACTAGTTTCGCGGTTGGCAGCCGCGCTGAAATAACATGTGGGAGGTAATGTTTTGGCCCATCGTCGCCTGCGTGCTTTTGCCGTGGTTGCTGGTCTATCTCGGTCTGCACGTCGTTCAGCGCGGCATCATTTTCATCGACATCGCCATGGCGCAGATGGCGTCGCTGGGAATTTGTCTTGCCGTGCTGCTTCATCTCGATCTCGAAAGCTGGACAACTTTCGGAATTGCCCTCGGCTTCACGCTGGTCGGCGCAGCGATTTTTTCCGTGACGGGGAAACGGGCAAGCCAAATTCCGCAGGAAGCAGTCATCGGAATTTCATACGTCGTTGCTGCGGCTGCGGCGGTGCTGTTGCTCAGTCGCGCGGCGGAAGGCGACGAGGAAATCAAAAACATGCTCGTTGGAAATATTTTGCTAGTCACGCCGAGAGAAGTTTGGGAGCGCTTCGTATTATTTGCGGCGGTCGGCATTTTCCACTTCGTTTTCCGCGCGAATTTTCTTCTGGTCTCATTCGATCGTGACGGTGCCTATCAGAAAGGACTCCGGGTGCGCTGGTGGGACTTTTTCTTCTACGCCCTTTTTGGCTTGGTTGTGACGAGCTTTGTTCGCATCGCAGGCGTGTTGCTTGTCTTCAGTTATTTGATCGTGCCGGCGGTTTGCGGAATCAATCTCGCGCAACGAACCGCGAATCGCTTGCTCGTCGGTTGGTTCATCGCGCTTCTCGGCGGCATCGCGGGATTATTTCTTTCGTACTGGTGGGACTTGCCTTCCGGTGCAGCAATCGTCTGCACGTTCGGCGCACTACTAATCATCATTTCACTTTTCGCGTTGTGGCAGCATCGCCGAGATCACCCCGGCGAGAGTCGGGACCCACAATAGCAGTGCGCGGTGCGCCGTAATTCGTCCAGCGTCGGCTTTTACCAAACCGTTCGGCCGTGATTTTCTCTGATTTTGCAATCAATGGCGTTAAGTTAGATCGAGATGCATCGCACTGATCATTCGCGTTTTCGCAAAAGGCACGATTTCGTCCCGGATTTTTCGCACGCGGAGCGGCGGACCCGCATTGTGATCGGCGTTACTGCCGCAATGATGGTTGTGGAGATCGTGGTCGGCTTGATGTCGCACTCGATGGCGTTGCTGGCCGACGGCTGGCACATGAGCACTCATGTCCTTGCATTCCTGATAACTGCCGTTGCATACTATTTTGCGCGAACGCAGGCCGGCAACGCGCGCTTCAGCTTCGGCACGGGAAAAATAGGGGTGCTCGGCGGGTTCACCAGCGCGGTGGTGCTCTCAATCGTGGCGTTGTTGATGGCCGGCGAATCTGTGCACCGGCTGTTCGTTCCGTTGGAAATTCATTTTAACGAGGCTATCGGGATCGCTTGCCTCGGATTGCTGGTGAACCTGGGCTGCGCAGTCCTGCTCGCGGATCGCCATCACGAAAGTGGCAGTGGCAGCGCGCATCGTGAAGATTTGAATTTGCGCGCGGCTTATCTGCATGTGTTGGCCGATGCGTTTACTTCGGTGCTTGCGATTACAGCACTGACCGGCGGCAAATTTTTCGGCTGGGCGTGGCTCGATCCGGTAGTGGGAATTGTCGGGAGCGGCGTGGTTTTTTCATGGGCTTACACACTTTTGCGGGACACCAGCGGCATCCTGCTCGACCGCACACCTGCGTCCTTAGATTTGCCCGATGAAATTCGCCGCGCGGTGGAGAGCGATGGCGATTCGCTCGTGACCGATCTGCATGTCTGGCAGGTCGGCATCGGAAAGTATGCGGCAATGATTTCTGTGGTGGCGCACGAGCCAAAGAGCTGCGATGCCTATCGAGCGTTGCTTCGGGGGCACGATGAACTGGCTCACGTAACCATTGAGACGCATCTTTGCCGCGAAGATCATCCCGCGCCTGCGGGACTCGCCAGCCCCTAGGCTCCTAAATGGCCAACGCACTCTGGCAGGTCGTCGCGGCTTACGTTTTAGCGCTTGTGGGCGGATGGGTCAGCACGTCGCTGCAACTGACGCACAAAACGCTCTGTGCGCTGATCAGTTTCGCAGCCGGAACGCTTCTTGGTGTAACAAGCTTTGCAATCTTGCCGGAAAGCTTTGGGGCGTCTTCATGGTGGGCGGTATTGCTTGCGCTGGCTACCGGATACGCGCTCTTCTTTTTCATCAGCAAACATGTCCATCACGTTTGTCCTGCTTGCGCGGCCAGTCATTTCGATGCGGATGCGACACGACATTTTAGCGAAATCGCTAGTGCGCTGATTGTTGCATTGGCGATTCACAGCACGACAGACGGATTAGCTTTGGGAATTCAACAGGAAGCTCCCACGATGGATGCCACAAAATGGTCGCTGTTCTCCGCACTTTGCATTCACAAGGTCCCCGAGGGCCTCGCGCTCGGCAGTCTTTTGATCGGCGCCGGCTTGCACCGGAGCGCCGCGCTCGGCTGGGTCGCCGCGGTTGAAGCGACCACGCTGCTCGGTGGCGTGATCGGCTATTTTTTTCTGACAAATATTTCGACGCTTTGGCTCGGATTAATCATGGCGGAGGTTGGTGGAGGATTCCTTTACCTGGCAGTGCACGCTGTTCTTGGTGAAATGTTGAAGCACGGGAAAAGACTTGTTCTGACAAGCTTCTTGCTGGGCGTAGCGTTGATCGCGGTGCTGAATATCGGACTGAGAATGGTCGGGTAGCGCATGCGTCTCGCGTGCTGGCGACGGTGTCCCGCCGTCGCGAACTTTTCCTGCTTGGCAGATTCACCGGAAATCATCCAGTCCTGATTAGTTGCAGCCTCAAGAAAAGATTGTTTCGGCGAAGACGCCGAAACCAACACGCGAGACGCGTGCGCTACCCTGAGGTTTGCGCTTCGCACAGCGAAGCGGCTACAGTATTTCGTGCATTCTTTTCGTTATCGTGACGGCAAGCTTCACTGCGAAGATGTGGATCTTGCGCGCGTGGCCGAGAAATTTGGCACACCACTTTATGTTTACAGCGCGGGAACAATTCTCGATCACTACACACGGCTCGATGCGGCGCTAGCGCTGCTTGATCACGTGATTTGTTACGCAGTCAAAGCTAACTCGAATCGCGCGATCCTGAAGCTGTTGGCCCACGCAGGCGCTGGTTTCGACATTGTTTCCGGCGGCGAGCTTTATCGCGTGATAGCAGCCGGCGGCGATCCGGCGCGTTGCACGTTCGCCGGAGTGGGCAAATCGCGTGAGGAGATTGAGTTCGCGCTCGAGCAAGGCGTTTACAGCTTCAACGTCGAGAGTGAAGTGGAGTTGGAATCAATCGATCGCATCGCGAGCGCGAAAAACTTGCGTGCGCCAATTGCTCTGCGTGCCAACCCCGATGTCGATCCGCACACGCACGAATACGTTTCGACCGGCTCGCGCGAGAACAAGTTCGGCATCGCGCTCGACGAGCTACCCGCGGTTTACGAGCGTGCAGCGAAAATGCTAAACATCGAGATCGTTGGCGTGCAAATGCATATTGGTTCGCAAATCACAGAGGCTGAGCCGTTCGCCAGCGCCATCAAGAAAGTGGCGCCAATTGTGCGGAAGCTAAAATCCAAATACGGAATTAAGTTTTTCAGTATCGGTGGCGGCATGGGAATCATTTACTTGCGGGCACTCGAGAGCGGATCAGGCAAATGGTGGCACGACCATGGTCCCGCATGCGCGGGATCCGCGTTTAGTATTCGCGATTACGCCGAGGCGATTGTGCCGCCGTTGCGCGAGCTAGGGATTCGCATCCTGGTCGAGCCTGGTCGTTTTCTCGTTGGCAACGCAGGCGTTTTGCTCACCCGAGTCCATTACATTAAGCAAACTGCCGAGAAAAAGTTCGCGATTGTCGATGCAGGCATGAACGATCTGATTCGGCCGGCGCTTTACCAAAGCTATCACGAGATCGTACCTTGTAGGGCGTCCGCCGCGGCGGACGCCAAGAGAACGCAAGAAATCGACATCGTCGGGCCGGTATGCGAATCGGGCGATTTTTTCGCGCTCGATCGCGAGATGCCTGAAGTGCACGAAGGCGATCTGCTGGCGATTATGAGCGCGGGTGCTTACGGATTTATGATGGCGTCCAATTACAACTCGCGGCCCTTTCCCGCGGAAGCACTGGTTCACGGCGACAAGGTTTCGTTGATTCGAGAACGCCAAACTTGGGAAGACTTAGTGCGTGGGGAAATCGAATCGCTGTAGCCGCCGTCCTGTGGGCGGCGCGTCCCTGGGCGTGTTTAGAGCGTCAAGCCTGCGCTTGGCGCAGCGAAGCGGCTACAGCTTGCACGCGCTCGCGCCATGCGTAAATAGTGCTCCTGCTTATGGGTGGTATTCGTCGGGTTTCTTTATTGCTTTTACTGTTGCTGGTGATGACGGGCAGCGCCTTCGCCGCCAGCGGCGAATATGTCATCGTGGTCGGCGGACCTTCGTTGTATCAATGGGAAAAATACAAACTTTATCCGCACGATCATTGGTGGGCGAACTTTGTGCGCGCCGCGCGTCTGCGCACTGAACAGTTGCGCGCATACTTTGGCCCAGACCAGCAAATGACCTGGCTGGTTTATAAACAGGGTTATCTGGATCGCGCGAAACAAGAACACCAGGACCTGATCGCTTTGATCGAGTCGGTGCGCGAAAAATTCAATCTGAATCTTGTTTGGTTTAATTCCGGGTCGGACGTTATCGACTATTTAAACAAAGGCCAACCACGAAACCAGGTGAAGATTACCGGCTTTGAATATTTTGGGCACTCGAACCGCGCCTGTTTCATGTTCGACTACAGCAACTTTATCGACAGCGCATGCAAATCGTGGTTGCACGAGAACGAGCTAGCCAGAATCGACCGGCGCGATTTTTCGCACGGGGCCTACGTAAAGAGTTGGGGCTGCCATACTGGCGAGAGCATGTCGAGGAACTGGTATCGCGCCACCGGAACGCACATGATCGGCGCAATCGGGAGAACGCAGTTCATGATGGAAGAGCTGCCGATCCTTACTTCCGAGGGCGGGAAGTGGGTCAACTGACCGAAATGACGAAGCGCAAATGTCTAATGACGAAGGAATGACGAATCTGTAGTTAAGGTTCGTAGTCCAACATCTATTCACCCCCGTCATTCGCCTGCCGCGCCGTAGCCTGGGCGAAGGCGGGTGCTTCGTCATTTTTAGATCGACACCGGCCACGCGTTTTGCGATGAAGATCTCCGGCGCTTGGGCTCAACAAGAACCTCGACGGAAAGAAATTATGAACTGGCAAAAATTCTTCACCGCATTCATCGCAGCCTTCATTTTCCTCTTCATTTTTGGCTTCCTTTGGTATGGCACGCTGATGCGCGGCGCGCATGAGGAAGTGCAGGCCCTTTTCCGAACCAAACCTGATTTTCCATGGTTGATATTGGGTCATATCGTCATGGCATTCTTCTTCACCATGCTTTGTGTCCGCTTCGTTCCAGCCGGTGGCATAGGTGCCAGCGCGGCACTAGGGATTCTGGTGGGTTTAGTGTACGCGGGTGCCGATTTGATCTCGTTCGCAGTCCAGCCCTTGACGACGAAAATCCTTTGGGGCTGGATCGCGGGCAGCGTGATCCAATTCGCGATTACCGGCGCAATCGTTGGCGGGATTTACAAGCCCAGATCACCGATGAGGCCATAGGTTCTAATTACATCCAACTCATGAAACGATTCATCTTAGCATTCATTGCCGCGTACGTTTTCATATTCTACAAACCGGCGTCTGCGCGAACCGCCTTAGCGACGATTTAATCTGGCAATTGAGCGTTGGACGTTGAGCAGCGTGTCACGCTGTAGCCTTGCGAAGGCGGATTGGGCGTTGGACGTTTCTCCCATGACTTCGCAAACTCCCGCTTCGCTCGGCTATCGGATGCCAGCGGAATGGGAGCCGCACTCGGCAACCTGGCTCTCGTGGCCACGACGCGAAGGGATCAGTTTCCCCGATTCGTTCGACTTGGTCATGCCGGCGCTGCGGGCAATGGTCGAAGCGCTGATCGAATCGGAACAGGTTTGCATTAATGTTTGTAATGGCGCGCACGAAGCAGAGGCGCGCGAAGTCCTGCGCGGATTGCCGATGGAACAAATTCAGTTTCGTCTGGTTCCGACAAACGAACCGTGGTGCCGCGATCACGGGCCGATTTTTTTGACGCGTGATGCCGATCCAAAATCCGCCACGGGACGGATTCGCCGTGGCGAACTCGCAATTGTTGATTGGGATTACAATGCCTGGGGGAACAAATATCCGCCATTCGACTTAGATGAAGTCGCACCAACGCGAATCGCGCAAATCCAGAATGTTCCGGTTTTTTATCCGCGCATGATTTTGGAAGGCGGGGCGATCGACGTGAATGGCGCGGGCGCGCTGCTTACGACCGAAGCGTGTCTGCTCAATCCCAATCGCAATCCGAATTTGCGCCGCGAAGAAATCGAACAGCGGCTCCGGGATTTTCTCGGCGTGCGCGAAATTCTCTGGCTCGGCGACGGGATTGCGGGCGACGACACCGACGGCCACATCGACGATCTCGCGCGGTTTGTCTCCGAACGAACCGTCGTGACTGTCGTTGAAGACGATTCTCACGACGAAAATTACGCGCCGCTCCAGGAGAATGTCGCGCGTTTGCGCGACATGAAAATCGGGGCTCGCGACATCGAGATCGACATCGTCCCGCTGCCGATGCCGAAGAAGATTGTGCGCGAAGGACTACGGTTGCCGGCGAGCTACGCGAATTTTTACATCGCAAATACCTGCGTGCTTGTGCCCACATTCGCCGATCCTGCCGACGAAGTTGCGTTATCGATCCTGCGCGAATGTTTTCCGAATCGCCGCGTCATCGCGATCGATTGCCGCGAATTAATCTGGGGGCTGGGCACGTTTCACTGCCTGACGCAGCAACAACCCGCGGTGAGATAAAGGTGGGAGGGACCTTGGTGTCCCGCCTGTCGCTGCGCTAAGGCCGCCCCACATTCTCAATCCGCCCTTGGCCTGGGTTTGTAACCGCTCTTCAAAATTGCGTCGTGAAGATCGGGCGGATGCGTCCTGCGCGCGTCGAAGGTGACGATCACGCGCTCGTGTTCGAGATCCACTTTCACGTCGTGCACACCGTTAATCTTCATGAGCGGCCCGCGCAGCCTTCGCACAGCCTGATGGTGATTCTCGCCTCCCGTGGCGATTTCGATCGTTTCCAGGATCGCGTGATCAGCGCGTTCCGGGAAAAAGGGATCGGCCGGATCAGGATCGCTTGGTCGTGCAGGGTCCATCGTTTTTGATTTTACTTATCTAACGTGCGGTAGGCGCGCGGCGGTTGCCTTTTCTTCTGTAGCCGTTTCGCTGTGCGAAACGCAACGCTGACGCAGTTGCGGCCCTGCGATGCGCCGCCCACAGGGCAGCGGCTACAGCTCGCGCGCTATTGGTTTGAGCACGCGCCAGACGTTTTCGGCAAGAATTTTTTGGCCGGCGGCGTTGGGGTGAATGCCATCGGCTAAATTCAACAAGGGATCCCCTGCCACGCCTTCGAGTAAATAGGGCACCAGGGCCGCTCCATTTTTGGCGGCGAGTTCCGCGAACATTTTGCCAAATGCCGATACGTAATCGTCCGCCGCGTAATTAGGCAACTGCATTCCTGCGATTAAAACGCGCACATTTGGATTTCGCGCTTTCACCTTGTCGATGATTCGCTGGAGATTGTTTTCAATTTGATCGACTGGCAGCCCGCGGAACGCGTCGTTGATTCCGAGTTCCAAAACCAGAATATCGATTCTGTGTTTCAAATGGGCCGGGAGCCGTTCCAAGCCGCCTTGTGTCGTGCCGCCGGCGGCGCTCGCGTTGGTCACTTGAAAGTTCAGGCCCGCGGCGTCCAGCTTCTGTGCAAGCAAAGCCGGGTAGGCTTCGCTTCGTTGAAGCATGAAGCCGTCCGATAAACTGTCGCCAAAGACAAGAATGCTTTTCGTTTCGGCGGCAGAAGCCAGTTGTGCGGGGATGATTGACCAGATGGCCAGGAACGCGGCGATAGCGTACTTCATTCAGAAAACGTCCAACGCCCGATCCGCCTCCGCAAGGCCACGGCGCGAGAAGCGCCGAACGTCCAACTTCAAAAATATTCGCGAGCAAGCGCTCAATGATCCTGAATTTGAAGTTGAGCGTGGGGCGTGGAGCATTGAATGTTGAGCGTTTTTCCGCTTTAACGTTTTAACAATTCAAACTTATGCAAAGTTACGCTATCAACGGTTTCGGGCGCATTGGACGCAATGTCCTTCGCGCCATGTCACAAAAACAAGTCGAGCGCATTCTCGCGATCAACGATCTTACTGACACGCACACTCTGGCCCATCTGCTTAAGTGGGATTCGGTGCATGGCAAATTCGACGGCGAGATCGGTTACGATGACGAAAACATCATCGTGCGTGGTCACAAAATTAAAATTCTGAAGGAGCGCGACCCGGCGAACCTGCCTTGGAAAAAACTGGACGTCGATGTAGTGCTGGAATCGACCGGACTGTTCACCAGCCGCGAGAAAGCCGACCTGCATTTGAGCAAAGCTGGCGCAAAACGCGTGTTGATCAGCGCACCGGCAAAGGATCCGGATGTGACGATCTGCATGGGCGTGAACGACAATGTGTATGACCCTGCAAAACACAAAATTATTTCCAACGCGAGTTGCACGACAAATTGCCTCGCGCCGATGGCCAAGATCGTTCACGACAAATTCGGCATCGCGCGCGGATTCATGAGCACGATCCACAGTTACACCAATGACCAGCGGATTTTGGATTTTCCGCACAAAGACTTGAGACGTGCGCGGTCGGCGGCAATCAGCATCATTCCATCCACGACCGGTGCCGCCAAGGCCATCGGCGAAGTGATCCCGGAATTGAAAGGGAAGTTGAATGGCGGCGCTTTCCGCGTGCCGACGCCGGATGGGTCAGTGACAGATTTTACCGCTGTGCTCGAAAAGGACGCTACCGTTGATGCGATCAATGCCGCATTTAAAGAAGCTGCGTCAGACAAAAGCTATAAAGGCGTCCTCGAATACAGTGACGAGCCGCTTGTGTCCGCGGACATCGTTGGCAATCCGCACTCCTGCATTTTCGATAGCCAGTTGACGCTGATGCTTGGGAACCGTTTCGTCAAAGTCGTGGGCTGGTACGATAACGAGTGGGGCTACAGTAACCGCTGCGTGGAATTGATGGAAATGTTGGCAGAATAGTCCGTCTTGCTCATGCTCCTGCTCATGATCGAAGCATGAAAACTTATTTCGACCAAGAAAAGCTCGATGTTTATCAAGAGTCGATCGCTTTCTGCGGATGGGTCGGCGACTTGCTCAGCGACTTCACCGGCAAGGCAGCTGCCAAAGATCAACTCGATCGTGCTTCAACTAGCTTGCCTCTCAATATTGCGGAAGGAAACGGGAAGTTCTCGCACGCTGATCGATCCAGGTTCCTAGAGATTGCTCGTGGTTCAGCCCTAGAGTGCGCCGCATGCCTTGACGTGCTGGTAGCGCGAAAGCTTATCGCTACAGAGCGAATTGTTCCCGCAAAAGAACGACTCGTGCGAATTGTTAACATGCTCATGGGAATGTTGAAACGGTTTTCGGGGCGCGCTGAGTTCTTGCGCGAGAATGAAGGAACATATCCTAACGACTATGATCATGATCATGAGCAGGAGCATGATCAGAGCTGCGATCACGAGCAGGAGCACCAGTAGGAATGGCGAAACTTTCACTCCGCGATCTCGACGTGCGCGGGAAACGCGTTCTGGTTCGGGTGGACTTCAACGTGCCAGCCGAAACACGCAGCGGCAAGATTCGCGTGACTGATGACACGCGAATCCGGAAAAGTCTGCCCACGATCAACTACCTGCGCGAGCACGGAGCGAAAACCATTTTGATGTCGCACTTTGGCCGCCCGAAGGGAAAGCCCGTGGAAAAATATTCACTTCGACCGATCGGCGAATATTTGCACTCGCTCATCCATCAACCGGTCATCTTCAGTCATGACACGATCGGAGAGGTCTCCACCAAAATTGTTGAACACATGGAGAACGGCGACGTTGCTCTGCTGGAGAACGTTCGCTTTCAGCCGGGCGAAGAGGCAAACGATCCGCAGTTTGCAAAAGCGCTTGCAGATTTAGGCGATCTTTACGTGAACGACGCGTTTGGCGCCGCGCACCGCGCACATGCGTCCACGGTGGGCATCACGAAATTCGTGCGGCAATCGGCGATGGGTTTTTTGATGGAGAAAGAGCTGAAACACTTGCGCGAGGGCCTTGAGAATCCGGCCAAACCGTTCGTCGTCATTTTAGGCGGAGCCAAGGTCTCCGATAAGATCGGGGTTTTAAAAGCGCTGATACAAAAGGCCGACACCATTCTTATCGGCGGCGCGATGGCGAACACCTTCTTGAAGGCGGAGGGAATTCCGGTCGGCGCAAGCCGGATCGAATCCGATAAGGTGGATCTTGCGCGCGAACTTCTCGATCTCGCGAAGCAACGCGGAGTAAAATTTTTGCTTCCGGTTGATGTAGTCGAAACCGACGAAGTTCGTCCGGGCGCGGACATGCGAAACACCAGCCGTCTGTCGCCGCAGCACGGGATCAGTGATGGATGGCACGCTGTCGATATCGGGGCCGCAACGATTACGCTTTACCAGGAGGAAATCGCAAAAGCGGAAACGATCCTCTGGAACGGGCCGATGGGCGTGTTCGAAATTCCGGAATTCGGCGAGGGAACGATCGCGATCGCAGAAGCGATGGCGCAATTGGGAGCGACGACGATCGTCGGCGGGGGCGATTCCGTGACAGCGGTCAAACAGGCCGGGCTCGCCGACAAAATGACGTTTATGTCCACGGGCGGCGGGGCATCGCTCGAACTGCTCGAGGGCAAAGAGCTTCCCGGCGTGGCCGCGCTAACCGATAAAGAGTGATGCGCAAGAAAATCGTCGCCGCGCTACTTTGTCATCCCGAGTGTAACGAGGGATCTCGCAAGTGACGATAGATTTACAGGCCCTTGCTAGGGCGGGAGGTCCTCGCTTTCGCTCGGAATGACAATTGAATGAGATGAGAAAGAAAATCATCGCCGCCAACTGGAAGATGAACATGACGCAGGCCGAGTCCGAGCGGTTCGTAGAAACGTTCCTGCGGGACTGCGGCGAAATCATCGATGTGGAAGTAGTGATCGTGCCGCCGTTCACCTCAATTGCGAAAGTGATGGAAGCGCTTGGTAGAGCGCAGAACATAAAAGTAGGCGCGCAAAACATGTATTGGGAAAAAAGCGGCGCTTTTACCGGCGAGATCAGCGCTGCTCTCCTGCGAGATTTATTTGTGCACTACGTCGTGCTCGGCCACAGCGAACGCCGCACTTTGTTTGGCGAGACTGACGAGATGGTGAATCGCAAAGTGCGCGCCGCGCATGAAGCAACATTGCGTCCGATTGTTTGCATCGGAGAAACGCTCGAGCAGCGCGACAAGGGAAACGTTGAAAAAATTTTGTCGATCCAATTGCGCGGCAGTCTTGCCGGTCTCACGCCAAAGGAATTGCAGGAAACAGTGATCGCGTACGAGCCGGTCTGGGCGATCGGCACCGGGCGCAATGCGACACCACAGCAAGCGCAGGAAGCGCATGCTTTCATTCGCAAAACATTGCGTGAAATGGCCGACGACACGACGGCCGAGCGAGTGCGCATTCAGTACGGCGGCAGCGTGAAACCAGAGAATGCCCGCGAACTCATGAGCCAGTCGGACATCGACGGCGCGCTCGTCGGCGGCGCCAGTCTCGATCCGCGCAGCTTCGCCCAGATCGTCAAAGCCGCGCGCGAAAAATAGGGCGGCGCTGCTGCACGCAGGTTTCTTGTAGAGGCGTTTGTGTCAAACGCCTATGGCTTCGGTGCTTGACACAAGCACCGCTACAACTTGCTGCGTCAGTAATCGTTGGCGACGGTCCTCGATGCCTCCTTGGTCAGTTCAACTTGAGCACGGACCGTCTGGATTTTTGCGTCCTGCTCTTTGGAGCGCGTGACAATAGTCGCTATCTCTTTCTCCAGCTGACTGATCGTCGTCTCAAAATCTCTGCGCTGGTGCGCAACAGTTGCTTCTAGATCCCGGACTCGTTGGTGCTCTTTCAGAAACTCGTTCAGCAACATCGCGTTGACCTGCTCATAGCGGACGGTGTAGGGTTTGCCTTCCTTGTCACGCACAACCAGATCGGGACTCACCTTCTCCACATCTTCGGCCACGAGCCCAAACTGCGATATGCCGGCCGGATCGATCTCTTCGTTGTAACGGAAGACCACTGGTTTGAGCAAAAAGAGCCGCTCACTGGCATCGTCCATTGGCTTGATCCCTTTCTTGAAGCGCCGAGAAGAAACGATTGTGCCCAAGTGACCGTTGGTATCGATGATTACCGCCATACCGTTTCCAACGGTGACTCCGCTTATACCGGCAATATAAGTGGCTCCGTGAAGAACGTTGTCACCGATGCGAATCGTGCCTGAGT
The DNA here is from genome assembly GCA_003217895.1 of Verrucomicrobiota bacterium. Lineage (GTDB taxonomy): Bacteria > Verrucomicrobiota > Verrucomicrobiia > Chthoniobacterales > UBA10450 > Udaeobacter. The sequence continues at coordinate 2,732 of QHMS01000265.1, read as the reverse complement.
CACCAGCGAAACCGAAGTTGCCGATATCAATATTGTCATCGCCGGCGGTAACTACTGAACCAGCAAAGGCACCCAACGCGATGTTATTGGCCCCGGTCGTGTTATGTTCGAGCGCTTGATAACCAACGGCCGTGTTTCCCGAGCCACTGTTGAAGTTGAGCGCCTGAAAACCACTGGCAGTGTTGCCGGTACCGATAGTGTTATTAAAGAGCGCGCCCGCGCCGCAGGCCGTATTATCATCACCCATTGTGTTCGAGGACAGTGCGCCCTGACCAAGGGCGCTATTAAAGATGCCGCTCGTGTTGGAAAAGAGCGCAAGGGATCCATGGGCGGTATTGTAGCTGCCACCAGCATTGCTTAGAAGCGCTGCGGCGCCGGTAGCCGTGTTTTGGTCTCCGGTATTGGCGAGGAGCGTCCCGGCCCCGAGCGCTGTGTTGAAACTGCCGGTCATATCGGCCCTCAGCGAAAAGAAACCAACTGCCGTATTGTAACCGCCGGTGGTGAGCCTTAAAAGTGCGGCTTGCCCTTCAGCGGTGTTACCTCCGGGATAGCCGCCATCCGGCGGCGGGCTGACTGCTTGCGCGTTGGATAGAAACCCAACGCTGATAATCAGGATCGTCAGAGTGTGAATTAGATTTTGTTTCATATTTCTTGTTCCTTTCTTGCGTTCATTTTGATCATGCAACGACCATTTTTGAACGCACCTTATAGCCACGGCAAGATTAATCTGATCGGATGAGGCGCGTATTCTTTATCGTCGGCCCAACCGCAACCGGGAAGTCGGAACTGGGGGCCGACGTTGCGCGTGAATTAAGCGCAGAAATTGTCAGCGCGGATGCGTTTCAAATTTATCGCGGCCTCGATCTTCTGACGGCAAAACCGGATACGTCAACGCTTGCAAAAGCGCCGCATCACCTGATCGGCACGACGTCTCTTCATGAAGAAATGAATGCGGAGAAATTTCGCCGGCTCGCGTTACGTGCAATTGAAGAAATTAATTCACGCGACAGACTCGCGATCATCCTTGGCGGTAGCGGACTTTATATCAAAGCGCTCACTCACGGGCTGGCGCCTCTGCCCGCGTCCGATCCAAAGCTTCGTGAAAAATTGAACGCGATGACCTTGGATGAATTGCGCTCGCAACTTATCGAACTCGATCCTGAAACGGCACGGAAGATCGACGTGAAGAATCGGCGTCGCGTTATGCGAGCCTTGGAGATTTGCCTACTTGCCGGGAAACCGGCATCGGAAGTTGTAGCCGAGGGCGGCTTGTCCGCCGTAGCTTTGGCGAAGGTGGATGACTCCGGCCTGCCGGGATCGCCGATCCCGGCTGCAGGCGTCTTCGTTTTTCGCGACCGGCAAGAGCTTTATGCCCGAATCAATCAGCGAGTAGAAGCAATGTTCGAAAAGGGTGTAATCGAGGAAGTGCGCGCGAGTGGGGCAACAAGCGCGACTGCGTCGCAGATGATCGGGTTGCGTGAGATTCGCGAACTGCTCGAAGGACGAATGTCGCTCTTGCAATGTATCGCGCAGATTCAGCAGGCGACCCGGCGCTACGCCAAAAGACAGTTGACCTGGTTTCGGTGGCAAACTAATTTTTCGCCGCTGAACTTATCGCTTCTTAGTCACAACGAAGCCGTGAAATGGAGTTTGCTCCGATTGCTTTCGGGGGTTCGCACAAGGGATGTTTGAAACGCGTCCGCAAAAAACACAGGAGCGCGCGCTCCTGATTGGCCTGGAAAAGAAAGGCGTCTCGAAGTGGGACTTGCACGATTCGCTCGAAGAATTACGCGAGCTGGCAAACTCCGCGGGAGCCGAGGTCGTCGATACCGTGACGCAAAAATTGCAGAAACCGACCGCGCCATACTACATCGGTCGCGGCAAAGCGGAGTCCATTAAAGAATCGTGTCAGGACCAACGGGTGACCTCGGTCATTTTTGATGATGAGCTTTCGCCCGCGCAGGGTCGCAACCTGGAAAATTTATTGGCGCGCAAGGTTCTGGATCGAACACAATTGATCCTGGATATCTTCGCGCAGCGCGCCCGCAGCCGGGAGGGTCGATTGCAAATCGAGCTCGCGCAGTTGCAGTATCTTCTGCCGCGCCTCACCCGGATGTGGCATCACCTGTCCCGGCAAACAGGCGGGATCGGCACACGTGGCCCGGGGGAAACGCAATTGGAAGTTGATCGACGCCGCGTGCAGGAGCGCATTGCACGGCTCGAACGGGAGCTGGAAGCCGTGCGCAAAACGCGCGCGATACAGCGCGAAAGTCGCAAACGACATCAATGGCCTGTCGCGGCTGTGGTGGGCTACACAAACGCGGGCAAATCGACGCTGTTGAACTTACTCACTGGCGCTGATGTCGTAACCGAGAACAAACTTTTTGCCACGCTCGATCCGACCACGCGTAGCCTGGTGTTGCCTAACAAACAGCGAGTCCTTCTAACGGACACCGTTGGCTTCTTACGAAAACTTCCGCACACCTTGATCGAATCATTCAAGGCCACGCTTGAGGAGGTTAGCGAAGCCGATCTGCTCATTCACATTGTCGATCTGAGCCATCCTCGCGTGGACGAGCAGATGGCAGCGGTCGATGGCGTGATCAAAGAGCTGGACGCTTTCGGCAAACAGACTCTGATCGTTTTCAACAAGATCGATAAGCTTCCGAATCGCGAGCTTGCCGAGTCATACACGAAACGTTTTCCTGGCAGCGTCGCAATCTCCGCGCGCA
>QHMS01000282.1 GCA_003217895.1 Verrucomicrobiota bacterium | reverse complement strand
TTTTCGGCAGGAAGTAGCCCTGTTTCAGTTCTTCACAAATTCTGTATCAGTTCTGGATAGCTGCGCGTACGCTCTTCATGCGCTCGGCAACAATTGATGCGCAGCATTCCCATTAACAGGCCAAAGCCTTAGGGCAGCTGATTTTCGCGGTGTCACCAAATCTTTTGAGGAACGGTTTTCTGCCGACCCACTGACCGTCGCGCTCGTGTCTACAAATGCGGATCCACTCGCCACGGAACTTCGCGACTTTAGAAACTTCCTGACTCACAGAGTTGCTTCGACTCGGTCGTACATTATGGCAACTGCGGGACCAAATCCGCCTGTTCGCTGGGAAATTGGCCATTTGGAGGCATTGTTGGGTGTTCAAGCGATCCAGATAGCCAGTCGACTTACCGGCCAATACCCCGACGGAAAATCGATTCGCTGCTCGCGCGAGGAAAATAGTGAATCGTTCCGACTTGCCATCGGTGGCTACGGGGTTTTGGATTATAGACACCGTGACGCTTCGGCTCGTGCCGCGGCAAAAATTAAGACCCGTTGTTGAGATCATTCGCGCAGACGATCTGCCCAAAGGCTTCGAAGAACGCATCGCGCAAAAATTTCTTTACAGAGATTTTCAATTTTCAGTCGATGACAAATCACGGATTTCCTTCAGCGCGGCGTGTTTTCCTGTTACCAACCGATCAGCAACGACGAACCGATTGTCGCCAAAAAGGAATTACGCGATGACGACTGGCTGGATCTTCTGCGCCTTGCTTATACCGGTCGGAAAAAGACTTTCAAGCACTACAGCGATTCCTATTTGTCGACGAATGGACAGACTTATTGGTCGCATACAAGTCAACTCACCGCCTATCTGCCCAATTATGCCCTAAAAATTCGGGAGCTAATCGGGGGCGAGTAGTCGAGCCTCATCATTACCGAAATCTATGTTCCCCGTCCGGACGTTCCCTATTTTTAACGCAAGCAGCAGATTTGTTGCGCTCGAATCGCACAATCGTCATCTACCGCACCGTGCGAGTGATCGAAGAAAGATGACGAGAGCTTTCTTGCATGGGCCAAGAATCCTACGCCTGTATAATTTTCAATTTGCTTACCTCCACACACCGGGCGGCATCGAAGCGTCCGCCCGCTCGTTTCGCGGACTCATCGATCTCGCGGTCGCTCACGGTGGAAGTTATTACCTGACCCATCAAAATTTGCGAAACCAGGGCAGGTCATCGCATGCTATCCGCAGTTCAAAGAATTTCTGCACCTGAAACGAAAATACGATCCGGCTGAACGTTTTCAGAGTGATTGGTATCACGACTATCGGAAGCTTTTCGCAAGCTGATATGCGATAGTAACTCATGCTCCAGCTTGACCGATCGTACAGGCTCCCAGTCTGCATTTTCCGGAACTAGGCAGGAATGCCTAGTCGACGAGGATAGGCAGGATGCCTGTGGTACGTCGAGTGAATATGTCACCGTTTGCCATCATTGCTTTGGTTCTGATTCTCTCGCGCGCGGTTGCAGAAGTGTGGCTCAGCCAGCTCAACGAACGTCATGTGCGTGCGCACGCGAATAAGGTGCCGCCTGCATTTCGCGAGATGGTTGACGACGCGACGTATCGTCGCTCGGTCGATTACACCCTGGCGAAGACTCGGTTTGGAGATGTAGTCACCGTATTTGATATGGTGCTCCTCATCGGAATTCTATTCAGCGGTGTGTTGCCCTGGGCGTTTGGAAAATTCACGGCAGCTTTCGGCACGTCCGTTTGGACAATGGCCAGTTTTCTTTTCGCTACGGGCGTTGCATTAAGCATCATCAGTTTGCCATTTGCGTGGTACGGGCAATTCAAACTCGAAGACCGATTCGGTTTCAACACGACCACCGTGAAGACCTGGGTGCTTGATCGTCTGAAAGGATTTTTGCTGGCGGTGTTGCTCGGGTTTCCATTGCTTGCGCTGGTGTTGAAGCTGATCGAGTGGACCGGCCCAAACTGGTGGATTTGGGCAGCGGCGGTCGTGATCGCGTTCCAATTGCTTTTGCTGCTGATCGCCCCTGCGGTGATCATGCCGCTCTTCAACAAGTTCACTCCGCTGCCGGAGGGCTCCACCTTGCGCGAACGCCTCTTTGCGCTGGCGCGGCGGACCGATTTTCCAACCCGCAGCATCGAAGTGATGGACGGCAGCAAACGGTCGCGTCACTCCAACGCCTTCTTCACCGGGTTCGGACGCTTTCGCAAGATTGTCCTTTTCGACACACTTGTAGCCCAGCTTGCCGAGCGGGAACTGGAATCTGTGCTTGCGCACGAAATCGGGCATTACAAAAAACGTCACGTCGTAAAGTTGCTCGGCGTCTCGATCGCTGGTGTATTTATAGGATTTGCGGCGGTCGCCCGACTGGCGCGTCAGCAGTGGTTTTATCGCGCATTCAGTTTCGAGTACCACGCGGGTTTTGCCGCAGCGCATGTCGTGCCGGCGATGCTGCTGTTTGCGTTGTTGGCGGGGACGATCAGTTTTTGGTTTTCTCCGCTGCTTCACATGTGGTCGCGTCGCTTCGAGTACGAAGCGGATGCCTTCGCGCGCGCGACCATGGGAGGACCGCAACCGCTTATTGCAGCACTGCGCAAACTGACGGAGAAAAACCTGAGCAATCTCACGCCACACCCGCTCTACAGCGGCTTTTATTACTCACATCCGACGCTGCTCGAACGGGAACACGCGTTGCAGGAAGAGGCTGAGCAACTATGCACTTAACGCTCCCAATACCAACGCTGCTTGCTTCATTGTCATGTTGAGGGGAGCGAAACATCTCTGGCTATCGGCTTGCGGCAGGTGAGACTCAAAGAAATGATCAGAGGTTCTTCGCTTTGCTCAGAATGACAAGGATGAACCCGCCGCTTTAACCCCTCAACATTTCAACGGTTTAACGAGCGCAGAGCGCACGCATTTAAACCTTGTGCTCCGCGCGGCGCTTAATTAGAACGAGCGCATTATGGCCATGATCCACGTTAACCGGGGCGCAACAAGTTTGGGGGTATTTTCCGAAGAAGAAGTCCGCGAAGGTCTGCGCACGGGCCGCTTTGCTCCTACAGACATAGGGTGGCGCGAAGGAATGGCGAACTGGCAGCCATTATCGCACTTTGCGGAGTTTGCGGGCGTCACACCTGCCGCACCGCCGTTGCAAACAGACGCGCCCTCGGTATGGGGATCTTCGGGCCCGCGCGGCGGTTTGCCCTGGGATCATCGGCAAGAGCGGGGCTTCTTCAACGCGTTTATCGAGACGCTCGTCATGGTCCTTACCAAACCGAGCGAGGCCTTCACGGCGATGAAGCGTGAGGGCGGCTTTGGTGAGCCGTTAATTTACGCGATCATCGGCGGATGGGTTGGCGGCATCATTTCGTTTCTATTCTCACTCGGCTTACACTCCGTTGGCTTCTTCGCCGATCGGCACAACGCCCTCACAGCAATGGCCGGGATGGGCATCCGCTCCGCCGCGATTGTCATTCTCCTGCCTGTGCTCATCGTCATCTGTCTGTTCATTGGCAGCGCGGTCGTGCATCTCTGTTTGATGATCGTTGGCGGCGCAAACCAATCATTTGAGACTACCTTCCGCGTCCTCGCGTTTTCCCAAGGCTCCACTGGTCCTTTGCAGATAATACCGATTTGTGGCGGGCTGATTGCTGGCGTTTGGGCGCTCGTTTGCAACTGCATCGGATTGGCGCGTGCCCATGAGACCGACACCGGCCGGGCCGTGCTTGCAGTGTTTCTTCCGCTAATCGTTTGCTGTGGTGGCGTATTCACCCTTGCAATGTTCGGTGTTTTCGGCGCTTGGAGCGCCGCACACCATTAATTACATTGCTCAATGCAGCTTTGCCGCCACCAGCTTGAGCCCGGCGAAATTGACCACGAACTGATTTGGTTAGCTGTTTCCGTCGGATCGCTTGCCTTGGCGGCAGTTTGGTTTGCCCTCGGTTTGCCTTGGCCGCGGTGTGCCTTTCACGAGGTCACCGGCCTGCCGTGTATGACGTGTGGAATGACGCGATGCGCGATTCAATTCTTTCATGGCAACTTGCTCACTGCCTTGAAATGGAATCCACTCGTGTTCGCGACGCTGTGCGGCATAGTGGCGTTTGACCTTTACGCGTTTGCGACACTCACAATGCACGCACCGCGTTTACGAATCTCCTTTTCCATGCAACGAGCGAAAACATTCGTGCGTATCTCAATCATCTTAGCGTTCGCGTTGAACTGGATTTATCTGCTTTCGCACTGGCGCGATTTCTAGGGATCAAGGTGTGACGGCTTCCGAGCCGTCAAAATCTGAATCGAGAGTTGCCCAAGCCGTCGTTCCATGAACTTCGGCGCAAAATCTGTGTCCATCCGTGTGCATCTGTGGCTAATTTGGCCTTAATGCGAATCTTGGTCACAGGCGGCGCGGGCTTTATCGGGTCGCATCTTGTCGAGAAGCTGCTGGCGGCCGGACATGAAGTCGTCATCGTCGATGACTTCAATGATTTTTACGATCCACAGATCAAGCGCGCGAACATTGCCGGTTTTGCGAAAAACGTAACCGTCTGCCGCGTCGATCTTCGCGACGGCGCGGCGGTGCGTAATTTGTTTCATCGGGAGAAAGTTGATGCGATCGCGCATCTGGCTGCGCGCGCCGGTGTTCGTCCCTCGATTCAACTCCCGCAACTCTATTACGACACAAATGTCACCGGGACACTACACCTTCTGGAGGCGGCGCGCGTAACCGGTGTTGAACGGTTCGTCTTTGCATCCAGCTCATCGGTTTACGGAGCTTCGAAAACGGTCCCCTTTTCAGAGGATCAACATCTCACTCAGACACTCAGCCCGTACGGCGCGACAAAAGTGGCGAGCGAATTCCTTTGCTCGACCTACTCGCATCTATACCAAATGCGTGTCGTGGCGCTTCGTTATTTCACTGTGTACGGTCCACGGCAACGCCCCGATCTCGCTATTCATCAATTCACCCGGCGCATTTATGCCGGCCAAGCTATCGATCAATTTGGAGATGGCAGCACGCGCCGCGATTACACTTACATTGATGACGTGATCCAGGGAACAATGGCTGCGCTTAAATACGAAGGCCCGCGTTACGACATCTTTAATCTTGGTGAGAGCGAAACCATTCAGCTGAAAGAACTGATTTCGATGCTCGAAAACGCGCTTGGAAAAAAGGCGAAGATCAATCGTCTGTCCGAACAGCCCGGGGACATGCCGTTGACTTGTGCGGACATTTCCAAAGCAAGAAAATTGCTCGGTTACAACCCCACGATGAAGTTCAGTGAAGGCCTGCCCCGGTTCGTAAAGTGGTTTCTTAGTTCGCAAAGACTGTGATTCCGAATTTGCCTTTTGAGCAGCGCGCTTGCTTCATCGCCGGCCAAGCAAAGTCGGGCACGACACTGCTGGTCGCGTTGCTCGATAACCATCCCGAGCTGCTCGTGTTGCCGGAAGAGACTGCTTATTTTCCGACAGTCCTCACCAAGTATGCGCCACGCGGTCGCCGCGCGCAGTTTGATTATCTGACCAAAGAATCGCTCTCCAACGTACTGTTCGGCGGCCCGTGCAAGTGGGGCAAACGCAATTACTCTACGTTTCCACGCGAGAAATTTCTGAAGACTTTTGAGGATGCGGCCTTTGATCGCGCGAATGCGCAGGAGGATTTGCTGGTTCTCATGGTCAAAGCGTACGCCGCGACGCTGGGACGCTCGCTCGACACGATTGCGCGCTGGGTGGAAAAAACCCCTGCCAATCGTAATTACGTCGGCGCTATCTTCACTTGTTTTCAACATGCCAAGATGCTGGTTACCATGCGCGATCCGCGCGCCATTCTCGGGGCGCAAATCGCTCTGGAGAAAACGAGGCGAACGGGAAGGTTCTCGACTTATTACGTGATCGCGCATTGGCGGGTAGCCGCGCGACTAGCCATGCAGGTGCGCGACGGTCAAGTGCCCGGCCTTGTCGTGCCCTATGAAAAATTGGTGTGCGAACCTGCCAACACAATGAAGGAAGTTTGCAACTACCTGGAGATCGAGTTCGATCCGGACACTGTGCTGACCCCGACGAAAGTGGGCCAGCTCTGGAGCGGCAACTCCGCGGCGCGCATTAACTTTTCACAAATCAGCACCGAACCTGTAACGCGCTGGCAACGTGAACTCTCGGATGACGAAATCGGATGGATAGAATGGCATTGCCGCGATCTCATGCCGGAGTTCGGCTACGAGCCAAAGCTCAGCGAACGCAAGCTGCGATGT
>QHMS01000281.1 GCA_003217895.1 Verrucomicrobiota bacterium | reverse complement strand
AAAAGGAAGAGTGATTTTTTGTTGGGTCGCCGTTACCGTTTCCGCTTCTTCTATGCTTTCGGTGACTTCGACAGACATTACCGTTTGGGTCATCTCCGTGCTTCTCGCGCTCGGTATCGGCGGGAGCAAGTACGCGAAATGGAAAACGCGCGATAAACTGGTGCGCGAACTGGCGGCCATGGATCCCGAGCGCCGTGAAAAACTGCTTAGCCGGATGCGACCGGACCTCGCCATGGAAGCGCGGCAAGAATTAATGCGCCGCTTTCACATTAGCTAAACGTTGAGCGCCCGCTCGCGAATCCTTTCGGAGTTGGCCGTTGGATGTTGAGCGTTGAACGTTTGCTCGTCTTCTGCTCCGCTTTGGTCCTGATGTCCTCTGCGCCTTTCGAAATGACGGTTTCAGTTCTGCCGGACGACATCGACGAGCAGAATCACGTGAACAACACCGTTTACCTGCGATGGGTGCAGGAAGTTGCCACCGCGCACTGGCGAACCATTGCCAACCCGGAAGCGCAGCAGACCATCGGCTGGGTCGTTCTACGGCACGAGATCGACTACAACACTCCCGCTGCCGTTGGTGACCAAATCATGTTGCGCACCTGGGTCGGCAAAGCCACTCGGCTTACGTTTGAACGCTTCACGGAAATCCGGCGCAACAGCGACGGCCAGCTCTTGTCAAAAGCTCGGACGCTGTGGTGCCCGATCAACGCACAAACCGGCCGGCCCGCCCGCGTTCCAGCTGAAGTGCGCGCGCAGTTTTCCGCCTGAGCTAGCATGTTTGGAGTTCGCCGTTTGTGCGGCTGGCGCGGAGCGAACAGAAGCGCCTGAAGGCGAAACTCCGAACTAAGTTGAACATTCGGCGTTGAGCGTTGAGCATTTGGGCCTTGCAAGCTCCATCTCCCGAGTCACGCCCGGTTATCGCTTGTTATTGCGCGACGTTCCTGAAACCGGAAATGTTACATATCTACCGGCAGATCACCGCGCTGGAACGATGCGTTCCAATAGTAATTGCGCAGAAACGAGAACAAGAGGAGCGCTACCCATTCGAGTCCGTCCACATTGTTCCCAAGCCGGCGACGCATTTCTTGCGGCGCTTTTGGTTCAGGCAACTGCGCGACATGCCGTGGCAGATTTCAGACACCGAGCTGCGCGCATTGGTCAACCTCCTCACCGGAATCGACGCGCGGCTTTTGCACATTTACTTCGGCCAAATCGCCGTGCATCTGCTGCCGCTGATTCGCGCGTGGAAAAATCCGTCAATCGTTTCCTTTCACGGCGCGGATGTCATGGTGGACATGAATAAGCCGACCTATCGACGGGCCACGCGGCAGATGCTCGAAGCAGTGAAACTGGTTTTGGTTCGCTCAGAATCGCTGCAGCGCGCCGTTGCCGATCTTGGTTGCGACCCGGAAAAGATTGAAATCCAGCGCACCGGAATTCCGCTGGAGGAATTTCCTTTCCGCGAACGAAGCTTCCCGGAAAACGACGAATGGCGATTCGTGCAGGCTGGCCGGTTGATAGAGAAGAAAGGTCTGCCTGTTACGCTTCGCGCTTTCGCAATTTTCCTGGGGAAATATGCAAATGCGACACTGACGATCGCCGGAGAAGGACCACTCCTCGGCGAACTTCAGAAGCTGGCGCGTGAATTAAGAATTGAGCGCAGCGTTTCATTTGCGGGGTTCATTTCGCAGGAGCAATTGGGCGAGACCTATTATCGGTCGCACATTTTCCTGCACCCAAGCCAAACGGGTCACGACGGAAATCAGGAAGGCATCCCAAATTCGATACTTGAAGCTATGGCAACCGGCTTGCCGGTCTTCGCGACCCAGCATGGCGGGATTCCCGAAGCAATCGAAAACGACGCGAACGGCGTCCTCGTGCCGGAGCGCGATCACAAAGCGTTAGCGCAGGCGTTGCTCAATGCGGCAGCAGACCGCGTTTCCCTTTCGCAGATCGCGCGCAGCGGCGCTGAGGTCGTTCGCAAAAATTTCGACCTCCGGACGCAAGCGCAGCGACTCGAAGAGATTTATCTGCGGACGATCGAATAGGGGCAATTGACCTTTGTCGCCAGATCTATTTTTTCGTCCACGGCTGCGTCACGTTTTGAATGCGTGGCTTGCAGGCGTCACTGACCAACACAAACGTCAACGTGTTGGGGTTTGGCCGGCTAAATTTGTAAACACCAGGGCCTCTGCAAGACTTTGGGATCGCTCCGGATCGGCGGGTTTCTTGAGCTGTGATCGTGTTGCCTGTGATCGTATAGGTACCCCAGATTTCTGCCTTTGGCCTAGTAGCCATGACGTGAAATGTGCCGTCGGCGTTAATTGTCCAGACGGCGCCGAGTGAGTTTGTCCACGTGCCAGCAAGCGCGGCTGGACCGGAGGGTGTCATCGTCGCGCAGGCACCAATAAGTGCAATCAAAGCGCCGGCGAAAATAATTCGAACAGAGTGTTGTAGTTTCATGGCCGGCATCCTGCCTTAGGGTAACTGAACCCGTCAAGCTAGATCGCAGCGAAGAGATCGGTTGCAAACAGCTTCGTGTCGGAAGTAGAACAGCTTCGTGGAGCAGAATCCGCCAATTTCCTCGACGCCAAAACCAAACTGGTGGAAACGGAACTGGAAATGGTTCGTGCCGCTTGGCTGCTTCAGCATCGTGGTATTGTTCGTAGTTTTTGTTGGCTTAGTTGTCTTGATCGTATTCAGCGCAGTGAAATCGACCGACGTTTACAAAGACGCCTTGGCCAGAGCAAAGGCGCATCCTGCGGTCATCGAAGTCCTTGGTTCGCCTGTCACGGAAGGATTTCTTGTTTCCGGAAACACGAACGTGAACGGCGCCTCTGGAGAAGCCAATTTGTCCATTCCCATCGCCGGTCCAAAAGGGAAAGGAACGATTTACGTGTCAGCGAAGAAGTCACTGGGCCAGTGGAACTATTCGGGATTCGCCTTCGAAATCGCTAAAACGCATCAACGGATCGATCTTCTCCAGAGCCCGACGCCGGCAAATTCGCCCTGATCTTTCCCGTGAAGCCGGCTATAAATAGACTCTCCGTTAGCGCAATTCTTTTCGGAATTCTGGGAGGAATCCTCGGCATCGCGGCGGGACTATTTCTCGGCTTCGCACTTGGCGCGGCCCTGGCGGCCGCACTTCATGTCCCGTCGAGGGAAGGTGAATCCGGTTACTTTGCCGTCGCCATTGCGTTGATCGTGACGTGCATCGTCGCGCCAGTCTCCACTCTTGTGACAATCTACTGGCGCGGGGTGCGAAGCATCTGGCTGTTTATCGGGCTGGTGATGGTTTGTGTCTCTATGGCAGCCATCGGAGCGTCTGGTTTGGGAATTTGGTATGCAGCTCAACCGCATGTTCTCAATCTCAACGGGCCAACGCCGCTTCTCGAATTTGAAGTGAAACCGCCCGTCGGTCAGTCCCTGGAAGCTCTTGCTAACGTTGAGTCACAGCTCGACACCGAACGTAATTCGATGCCCGGTTACTGGCACACAGAAGCGCCCGAAAATCCAGGCGTGCGCGCTGGTTACGTCGAGCTTTATTTTCGCACGTCGCAACGCTTGTTCGTACTGAAATTTCCGGGCCGCGAAGACCGAATTTTCAATCTCCATTTGCCGGCCAATCCTATGAAGGCGAAATATCGGGTCTGGTCTGAGTGGCAAAACCCAGACTTAGTTACGAAAGCCGGTGAGCAGCCATCTCGTTTCTCTGGTGGAAGCGACTACCTAATTCGCTACAAACTGAACTATCGGGATCGATAAGTGTTGGAACGCGTCGTCCTCAACGTGTTGGCAAAAGGAACGCGGCTGTGCCGCCCGACTTCGGATGTGCGCGATGACACCGGAAGCCGAAATCTTGCTTTGTTGGCGATTCCCCAGCCATCGTCTTCAGGAGAAGCCGATCCACCTAGACCTCTGGCTCCGCGCACGTAAGCTTCTCCATGTCGATCTCAGAGGAGGAAGTGACGGCTGCGTTGAAGTCGGTGAAATATCCGGGCTTCACTCGCGACATCGTTTCATTCGGCTTAGTGAAGTCGGTCGAAATCGATAATGGCGAGGTCAAGGTGCAGCTCGCGCTCGCGACAAATGATCCGAATATTCCGGCGACCATCAAAAATGATGCGGAACGCGCACTGCTGGGGATCGAAGGAGTGCGCAGCGCGAAAGTTTTGATCGACATCCACGCGCCGCCCGGAGGCGCAGGCGCCGGCATGGGTGCGATGCGGATTCCCGGAGTCAGGCACGTGATCGCAGTAGCCAGCGGCAAAGGCGGCGTGGGTAAGTCAACGGTTGCGGCCAACCTTGCGGTCGCGCTGGAGCAAACCGGCGCGCGCGTTGGCTTGTGCGATTGCGACATTTACGGCCCGAGCATTTCATTGATGTTCGGCACGCGCGAGCGACCAATGGCTACGGAAGAAAACAAGATCGTTCCGATCGAGCAGTACGGCTTGCGGCTGATGTCGATGGGATTTCTGCTCGACGATACTTCGCCGGCGATTTTGCGCGGACCGATGGTAACACGATACACGCAACAATTTTTGCGGCAGGTCGAATGGGGCGAGCTTGATTATCTGGTGCTCGATCTGCCGCCTGGTACCGGCGACATTCAACTCACCATTGTGCAGACGGTCGCGCTTTCGGGAACGATCATCGTCACTACGCCACAGGAGGTTGCACTCATCGATGCCCGGAAGGCCGCCACGATGTTCGACAAGGTTAACGTGCCTGTGCTCGGTTTGATTGAGAACATGAGCTACTTCGTCTCTCCATCCGACGGTAAACGCTACGATATCTTTGGAGCTGGCGGCGGCGAACGCGAAGCGAAACGGTTGCGTGTCCCGCTGCTTGGCCAGATTCCGATCGATATTGCCACGCGTGAG
>QHMS01000264.1 GCA_003217895.1 Verrucomicrobiota bacterium | reverse complement strand
GTCTGCACCTCGTACAGTCTCTGTGCTCTCTTGTAGCGCTCGTTCTTCAAACTTTCCGGATCCGCGTAATACCTGTAAAAATAGAAGTTGATATTGGCGTAGGCCAGTGTCACCAGCCCGACGACCACGACCGCGATCGTCATCCATCTCTCTCTTACGCGTAGCCAAATCTGCGCAGATCCGAGCCATGCTCCAATTGGTACCGCAATCGCCGCGTAGAAAGCTGGAAAAGCTGGTGTCCAATGCGCCAGCATCGGCGGCGCGCTATTTGGGTAGAGTACCAACGTCCCCCCAACAAAGAGTACTCCCAGCCCCGACAGCAACACAAGAAATGCCGCCGGGTATCGCCAACGCCACGCTAGCAGCGCTACTCCAAGCACCAGTAGTGCGGCCTCTGCTGGCAGCAACAGCGGAGCGTAGTACATGATGTCCTGCGCACTTTGAGTGCTAATGCCTAGCAGATTCTCGGACATGATCGGCCACAGCGTGCTCCACATCTGTTGTATGTCGTGCCAGCTCGCCGGTATCCGGTTCCAAGTCATTAGACCTGCGCCCCGTCCGTAGTACAAGCCAGGATGTGTTATGAAGTAACTCAGCAGTGGGCCGAACCCAATGAGGTAGCCAAGCGTCAGCCACCCGAATTGCGCCATGTGTTGTCGTGCGCGACGCCAGTGTACGACGAGCAGATACGCCACGAACGCCACGAGAATGAATGGTAACAAGCGCGTCCCGTAGTAAAAATGCTCACTCACACCTGCAGCCAACCCGGCTAGCGTCCAGTCTGTTGGCCTGCGGCGCCGCAGCCCTCGCATGAGGAAGAAAAAGCACAGCGTCCAGAAGAACGGCGTGGTAATATTGTTCAGCGCCATGCGACTGTAGTGCACATTCGCAGCGCTGAACGCCATAATGCTCGCGCCTGCGATGGCTGCAATTCTCCCCCAGACGCCACGCACCAGTCCATAAAATGGCACTACCGTCGCCGCGCCGAACAGTGCCGCAGGCAACCTGACCGTTGCCAATCCTATTCCGCCAAGCTTGAGCGCTGCCGCGACAATGGCGAACCACAGCGCCGGAAGCTCGACATCACTCCACAGCGTGCTGAACAGGCTAGGCGCAGGGCCTAGGCCGTTAACATAAGCTCGCTCGGCTACCGACCCAGTCATGATTTCGTCCGGGTAGATATTGAAAGGCACATCTCTCAAGTCCCATAACCGCAGTGCCAGCGCCAAGACTGCAATTGACGCAACCACAGCAACCTCCCACCACGTCCATGCGGGCGACCCACCGCATTCGCTATCGCTCTGTCTCGCATGGCCAACAGGACAAAGTGCGGCCGCAGCTATCACCGCGACGATTCCCGCCAGCCATAGCCAACCTGCCAGGCCAAACGCCTCACGAGGCGCAGCCAGGAAAGCGACATGCGACGATCCTGATAAGAGCACCGCCCCGGCCAGCGTCGCCAGCGCGGACCGACTTCTCCATGTTTGCAGGTGCGCTTCAGTGCCTTGATCTGCTGGAAATGAAGGCGACCATCGGCTGTCGCTCCAAGCCAGCACGGCCACTACACCCGCACTCAGCAGCAAGAGCACAGCCCAGGGTCGCAAAGACTCACGGCGCAGCAGTTCCGTGCCCAACACGGACAGCGCAAATGCTACCGGCCCCAGCCACACGCCGCACGTCAGCCACCGCCATGACCAACTTCTCGCGAGAGCGGGGTCACTCATCTTTTGTTAATTTGTGACGATGGGGTGAGCTGCCCTCAAGCCTTCGACACGACGACCACACGCGCAGCCATTGGCAGTACGATTTCGCTTCCTCTGGCATACCGCCGGATACCATTTTCAATTGCCAAGCGAATCGCGTCCAACCTTTCTGGCGACTGGCGTGTGAGAAGCCCGGCTGTGCGAACGCCTGCATCCCGTTCGGCTTCGAAAAAATAAGACGCACTCGGAAGACGCCACTCGACGGTGCGCGTGTTATAGTTCATCGAGTTGCCATCAAAGCCTGCCTGTCCCAAAACTTTTTGGCACTCTTGCCTGTCGCCGTACAAATAATGCGGCGGGCCTTCGGGCAATCCCACATCCAGGTCCGCGTGCGCTTCGATCGCGTCATTGACAATCCTGGCCCCGGGATTCTCATCCGGCCCCGCCCAAACGGTGAAACCAAACCTCCCGCCAGACTTCAGAACACGGCACGCTTCCGCGCATCCCTTTTCGGGATCTGAGAGATGGAGCAAACCGAAGTTGATCAAGACACGATCGAAACCAGCGTCTTCGAATGGCAAGTTCTGAGCATCGCCTTGGATGAAAAAAAGATCGGGAAATGTTGTTTTTGCGATAGCGATCATTTTCTCGGAAAAATCGATGCCTTTTGGAGTAGCGCCTGCCTTCCTGACCGCGTCGGACACGTAACCGGGACCGCATGCGACATCTAACACGGACATGCCAGCTTTAACCTCCGCGGTATTTATCAAATAAGGAATGAACTGCCGCGTGACTGTCGACCATACGGAATCATATTTGTCCGCGACCCGTTCCCAGCCTTCGTGCTCGAAGCGAGTAAATTTATCGTCCATTCCGACGTTAACTGTAGGGCAGGCGCTCCGCCTGCCAAGCTTTCAGACCGGCGGCAACCGAAGCGGTTGCCCTACAAATTTACTCAAGCGGGAACTCTATTGGTTCTTCCTCCTCGCGCGGAACCAGTTTATTTCGCTCGATGATTCTGGCGCACGTATTCCAGCGGAGGATCGCATCGTCGTGACCTGGTGGACAAAGCGGTTCGGCTCTTTCGAACCAACTCATTGCCTCACGTAAAAAATCATACGCCTGAAACCGGCAGCCCGGCGTGTGCTGCCGCAGCTTCATCTTCGCGCGACGCTCCGCTACGATTCCGGAATAATATGCGCGGTCGTATTCCGATTTAAGCCGCGCCAACAGGTCCTTCGTCTGCGAATCGCTAACTCCATAGCCTTTCTCAAAGCGATCGGTCAATGCGAGTAACAACACGATAATCGCCTGTTGGTTTTCCGGATCGACATGGAGAATGTCGAGGCAAATGCTCTCGGCCTCACCTGGTTCATTAAGCAAACGGTACCGCTCCGCTTTTTCCAGCGCGGCGGGAATTGCGTCCTTGTGCAGGCGTTTCAGTTCGCTCATGGCGGTTTCATTGAAGCGCTAAACCGTTGAAGGGTTACAGAAGTTCCCTGCTTCTGTCATGTTGAGCAGAGCGAAACATCTCTGACTATCGGCTTGGGGCAAATGACCTCCAGAAATAATCAGAGATTCTTCGCGTCGCTCAGAATGACAAAACAGTCGCACCCTTCAACGCTTTAACGCTTCAACGTTTGGCGATCTGATTTCCTCTTTAGCCATCGCCAGAACCAACCGAACGGATCGTAAAAGTCATCCACCACGCGTTCCTTTAGCGGTATGATTCCGTTGTCCGTAATCTGAATGCTTTCGGGACAAACCTTCGTGCAGCATTTCGTGATGTTGCAGTAACCGATTCCCTGCGTGTTTCGTAGTTCTTCGATGCGATCCTCCGTATCAAGTGGATGCATTTCCAGCGCTGCGACATGAATCAGGAAACGTGGCCCGATGAATTTGTCGTGCATTTGGTGGTCGCGCAGCACGTGGCAAACGTCCTGGCAAAGAAAACATTCAATGCATTTCCGGAATTCCTGAACACGATCGATGTCCTCCTGCTGCATCCGCCATGTGCCATCCGGCGCGTCGGGCGGTCGAGGCTTGAACGGTTTAATCTCTTTCTTGACCCGAAAATTCCACGAGACGTCTGCGACCAAATCCTTAACGACCGGGAAAGCCTTTATCGGCTCGATGGTCACCGGCTTTTCCAATGGCAACTCGCTCAGTCGAGTCATGCACATGAGCTTCGGCATCCCATTCACTTCTGCTGAGCACGACCCGCACTTGCCTGCCTTGCAGTTCCATCGGCAGGCGAGATCCGGCGCTTGCGTCCTTTGGATGTCGTGCACGGCGTCGAGTACGACCATGCCTTCGGCGACTTCGGTGGTGTAATCGCGAAACTCACCGCTCTTCGTGTCCCCGCGCCAGATTTTGAAAACGGCGTTCATAATTTTAACCACGGATTACACGGATGACACTGATCAAAAAGACTCTTATCCGTTTCTATCCGTGTAATCCGTGGTCATTTCATCTCTTCAATGATTTGTTTCAAATGGTCCGGCATTTCCGGAAGCGGTTCCAAGCTAATTTGCATCAAACCGTCTTCTGTCTTTGAAATCACTGTGTTCACTTTGCCGAACTGTTCATCCCTGTTCGGATAATCTTCGCGGAATTGGGCGCCGCGACTTTCCTTGCGCTCGAGAGCCGCGCGCGTGATTGCATCCGAGACGGTCAGCAAATTTTTTAAGTCGAGCGCGGTGTGCCAACCGGGATTGTATTCGCGATTGCCCGTGACTGCCGCTTTCTCGGCGCGCGATTTGAATTTGCCGATTCTCTCCAGCGCTTCGCGCATTTCGGTTTCGTTGCGCACGATCCCCACCAAATCCTGCATGGTTTCCTGAAGATCTTTCTGAATGGCATAAGGATTTTCGCTCCCGCGGCCGCGGGACTCAAACGGCGCTAACGCCTCGCGTGCGACCGTATCTATTTTCTCGCTTTGCACCGGACCGTGCTGATTTTCTTTCGCAAACTTTGCCGCGAATTCGCCGGCGCGTTTTCCGAACACCAAAAGATCGGAGAGCGAATTGCCGCCGAGACGGTTTGCGCCATTGATCCCTGCGGCGCATTCACCGGCAGCAAACAGTCCGGGAAGTCGCGACATTTGTGTATCGGGATCAACTCGCACTCCGCCCATTATGTAGTGAGTGGTGGGTCCAACTTCCATCGGTTGTTCTGTGATATCGATGTCGGCCAGTTGTTTAAACTGGTGGTACATGCTCGGAAGCTTCCGCTTAATGTGTTCGGCGGCATTCGGCAGTTTTTGTTTGATCCACGAAATGTCGAGAAACACGCCGCCGTGCGGGCTTCCCCTGCCCTCCTTGATCTCGCGCACGATACAACGCGAAACGTGATCACGTGTTAGCAACTCGGGCGGGCGGCGCGCATCTTTGTGCCCCTGGCAGTAGCGCCAGCCTTCCTCTTCGTTGTCGGCAGTGTGCGCGCGATAGGCTTCAGGGATCTCGTCGAACATGAAACGGCGTCCCTGATTGTTTGTCAGGATTCCGCCTTCGCCGCGCACGCCTTCGGTGACCAAGATTCCCATCACGCTCGGCGGCCAGACCATTCCGGTGGGATGAAATTGGACGAACTCCATATCGATGAGTTCCGCACCGGCCTCGTACGCCAGCGCGTGTCCATCCCCTGTATATTCCCAACTGTTGCTGGTGATTTTAAACGCGCGACCGACTCCGCCCGTGGCCAGCACCACTGCTTTAGCGCGAAAAATTTTGAACCGACCACGCTCGCGTTCGTATCCAAACGCGCCGACCACGCGATCTCCGTCCTTGAGCAGCGAGAGAATCGTATGCTCCATGTACACGTCCATCCCCTGATGAACGCCATGGTCCTGCAATGTGCGGATCATTTCCAAGCCGGTGCGATCACCCACGTGTGCGAGCCGCGGATATTTGTGTCCGCCGAAATGTCTTTGCAAAATCCGGCCGTCTTTGGTGCGATCGAAAACAGCGCCCCATGCTTCAAGCTCGCGCACGCGATCCGGTGCTTCTTTCGCGTGCAGCTCGGCCATGCGCCATTGATTCACATATTGACCGCCGCGCATCGTATCCGCGAAATGCACTTTCCAATTATCGCGGTCATCGACGTTGGCCAGGGCCGCCGCAATACCGCCCTCGGCCATTACTGTGTGCGCTTTGCCCAGAAGCGATTTACAAACCAGGCCCACTCGAACATCTGCCGCTGAAGCTTCAATCGCCGCGCGCAAACCGGCGCCGCCAGCACCAATGACCAAAACGTCGTGCTCGAAGGTTTCGTAGTTGGGCATGGGAGTCGTTGAAGCGTTAAAGAGTTGAAGCGTTGAAGCGTTCGTCGGCGAGTAATTCAATTTGCTTCAACGCATCTCGCTTCATCGCTTAAACGATTCTGAAATCGTGCCAGATTCCCATTGCGCACATGCGCACGTAAAGATCAGCGAAACCGACCCAGAACAGACTTAGCCACGCCCAAAGCATATGGCGACGATTGAAACAGGTCACGCAGGTGTAAGCGCGAAAGCATGTCCGAGCAAAACGACGTTAATTGCAAGCACGATGGTCCCAACACCAATTCCAAATCCATTTGGAAACCACGCCGCCTTCCAAACGTCGACGGAGAGCACGATCAGAAAAAGCACCGCGAGATAGAGAAAATATCTATGCACATTCTGCATGATGAGCGGGAAGGATCGTTCGCCCCAATAGGTCTTGCGCGGCTCGCCCACGGTGCAGGCCGGCGGGTCGGCCCAGAACGCTTTGTAGTACGCGCCACGATAGTAGTAACAAGTCAGGCGAAATCCCCCAGGAGCCCAGAGAACTAATAGCGCGGGCGAGAAAATGAGCCAGCCCGGCCACCACGCGGGCTTGGCTCCGAACCAGCTGTGTGGTGAATTGCCCAAGATCTCCGGCGAATAAAACGGCGAGATGTAATTGCCGACGTAATAATTCTTCCCCTGAAACGCCGCCCACGTGGAATAGACGATAAACGTCGTTAAGCCGAGAAAAACGAGCAGCGGTTGCAACCACCATATGTCGGCGCGCATCGTCTCGCCAAACGAACGCGGCGTGACCCTCACCTCAATCCTCTCCCCGGCAGGGAGAGGCGGACGCGAAGCGCCAGGTGAGGGTGCTCCGCCCGATATAACGTTCATTCGCCGTCGGCTCCTTCGATTGGCAGCTTCGCCTTTTTCCATGCTTCCCAACTGCCGGGAACATTCCAAAGCTCCTTAAATCCTTGACGTTTCAAAATGCTTGTGGCGATGCTCGCACGATAGCCGCTGCCGCAATAAACCGCCGTCGGTTTCTTTCGATCGAGTTCACTCATCCGTTTGCCAAGTTCCGGGACAAAAATGTGACGTGCACCGGGAACATGGCCCTTTTTCCATTCACCGGGCGAACGCACATCGACGACCTGCAATGAAGATTTTCGTTCATTCAATTCGTGCACGCTCATCTGCCCGATTCGTTCGAGCGGGAATCCCGCCGCATGCCACGCTTTCATTCCGCCCATCAAATGGCCCGCGAATTTCGTGTATCCGGTTCGCACGAACAGGCGCACGATTTTTTCAAGATCGTCATCGCTTTCCATTACGAGAAGTATCGGTTCTTCCGGGTCGAGCATCCAGCCCGCCCAGATGGAGAGAATCGGTGTACCGGCGATATTGAGTGCGCCTGCAATATGGCCGCCACCAAATGCCAGCATGTTACGCACGTCGACGAGGACGCCAGCTTTTTTCTCGATGGCTTCTTTGAAAGCCTTGTGAGCGAGACCGGGAACGCGTGGAAGATTTCCGAGCACTTTGGGCCCGTCCGCATTCACTTTTTTCATTACGGGATAGTAGTGCGGGACCGGCGGCGCGGTTTTGATCGCAAAATCGCTGAAGCTTTTCGCGTCAGCGAATTGCAGAAATTTATTGAATTTCCGTTCGTAACCGATGGTACTGCTCAAGCGCGCACCGATGTCGGCGCCGCACGGCGAGCCTGCGCCGTGATTGGGATAAATGATCACATGATCCGGAAGCTTGAGATAGAAATCGTGCAACGTGTGGAATTGCTGTTCGGCGAGTTGCTTCGTGTGTTTCTCCCCTAGCAAATCTGGACGACCGGCCGAAGAAACAAAGAGCGAATCGCCGGTGAGCACGGCCCACGGCTCGTCGGGATGCTCGGCTTCAGCCAGCAAATACGACATGTGCTCAGGTGTATGCCCGGGAGTATGCCGCGCCGTCACCAGCACTTCGCCGAATTCGAAGCGGTCGCCGTCTTTGATCTTTTCAGGCTCAAAACCGTAGTCTGCGCCGCCTTCGCCGCTCGCATAAATCTTCGCCGATTCCAGCTGCGCGCACAGTTCGCGAGATCCGCTTACCAGATCGGCATGAATATGCGTTTCGAAAATGTGTGTGATCGCCACGCCGGCTTCGCGAGCTGCATCGATGTAAACGTCGCAGTCCGCGCGAGGATCGAACACGGCGGCAATTCCTTCGTCATCGTCGCCGACCAGATACGAAAGCTCGGCGATCCCTTCGGTTTGAATGGTTTTGAAAACGAGCCCCATTGCTCAGATTTAACGCGAACCGGCGACGTAATTCAACAAAATCGAGATTAGAGATCTGGGTAGCGCACGCGTCCCGCCGAAACAGCCTTTCGTTGCGATTTCAATAACAGCGACAAATTAGCCTCACTGGAAAAGTTCGCGAACCCGAGACGGCTTCGCCAACACGCGAGACGCGTGTGCTCCCCGGAACAGTCACCGCACTTCCACGGTAATCGGCAGCAGGTGGTTGATCATGTAAGTGCCTCGATCAGCATCGCGGAGCACCGGTTGCGTTCGGCCGAGTGAATCGGTTGCGCGCGCGATGAGCGTTTGGTTTCCCGGCGCGGCGGGCGTTTGCCAATTGAACTCCCAAAGCCGCCACGCGTTGGGTTGCGGTTCGCCGAGCAAATTAGTCTCGTTCCACGTTGATCCGCCATCCGTGCTCAGTTCCACCTTTGCGATTTCGCCATTGCTTGTCCATGCGGCCCCGTGCACACGTACGCTGGAATTTGCCGGAACTGTTTCGCCTTCAGCCGGCTTCGCGATTTGAGCTTTGAGTTGCATTTCTGTCAGCGGTGTAAGCTCACCGACCTGCGCTCGCCTCTTCCAGTAAGCGTAATCGATCGTCTGATAATAGCCGGCAAACGGTTGGTCTGTGACGATGATGCGCTGCAACCACTTGATCGACGCCATCGCATACCAGCCTGGCACAATCGCGCGCACTGGAAATCCGTGTTCAGGCTGAAGATCGCTGCCATTCATTTTGCAGGCGAGCAAAACGTCAGCGCGCGCTTTCTCCAAAGGAATGCTCCGGGCAAATTGCAACTTACCCGGTGGACCCTTGGGATCTTCCAGCATACCGCCATCCGTTCCTTCCAGAATTACCTCGCAGGCGTTTGCTTTTACACCAGCACGATCGAGCAAGAGCGACAATGGCACGCCAGTCCATTCCGCCGTGCCGACTGCGCCAAGGTGCCATTGCACCCCTTTGACTTTTGGCTGGAGAAAATTGCGATTGTTCCCCGCGCATTCCAGCGTTACCGGGATGGTCACCGATTTCAACTTGAGAAACTGTTCGTAATTGATTGCGAATGGACTCTCAACTTCACCTTCGACATGCAGCCACCACGCATCTCTATCGATCGCGGGAATCGGAAAATGCGTGCGAACGTAAAATGATTCGGTTGGCGTGATGAACCCCTCCAGCTTTTCAAATGGCATCTCGAGATTGAGCGGGCTTTCGCCGCGCACAATTTTCCCGCCGATGAGCTGCTGTGAATCGTCGGCGATCAAATCACTCATACGTGACTTTCATAGCGCGCCACGTACGGCAATCAAGCCGTTCATTATTTTCGGGGCGATCGCTCCGATAGTTTCGCGCCGCGGTAAGCGAGACTTGAACTAGTAACTTTGATCGGTTTGGAAACTTGACGGGGCGTCAGTCTGATACAGCCCCAGCGTCTCGACGCTGGGTTCGTCAATCGCTCCCGTAATTGGCAAGCCGTAATCCCGCTGGAAATTCGCAAGAGCCGCTCGCGTTTCACCGCTCATCGAGCCCGTAATCGGACCGGAATAGTAGCCAGTATCTTGCAGCGCGGTCTGAACGTTTGCGATCACCTCGTCAGGAAGCAAATCGCCGTACGTGTAAATCGGGCCGTCGTAATCGTTATAGCTCTGCAATGGATCGTAACCCCAGGCCGGGTACCAATAGCTTCCGTCCAGAAAATAATATCCGGTGGCAACGAAAACGATCGTGTCACAATGACCGTGCCACCAATTACGATCATGCCACTCGTGCCAATGACGGCGGCACGCGTCTGAATAGCTGGGCCGATCATTTCTGTTGTGCCATTTTTTTTGCGCCAAATCTGCTGGTGAGCCGTGCGTTCGCAATTGAGGTCGCGTCCCCGGATCGTGGGTCGTCACGGGCCGTTGAGCATTTATCGCTCCGAGGGTTCGATTCTCAGTTCCAACGGCACGCCGTTGACGCATTGTTGCCAGAGTGCGTAACTCGTTTTGACGCGTCGCCGGATCAAGCGTGATCGCTTCCCGTACATCGCTCCGTCGAATCCGCTGCGCGTTAATCGCTCCGACAGCAGGATTCAATGAGCGCGGAACGACTGGGAAATTCGGCAGAAGATTCGGAGCAGATTGGCCGACAGTGCGAGGGACGAAGCCTGTTGGCCTCGGCGCGACGTGCGGTGCAATTGCCGGCTTCGCAATCGGCCTGGCCGCCGGTGCGCCACGGCTGGGCGCCGGGCGCGAAGTGGCATTTTGCACGATTGCGTTGATCACTTGTCCAGAGCCACTCTGGATATGTACGAAGAGCGCCGCGATAAAGCAGAGCGCCGAAAATTTAAATTCTTTCATAAATCGCTCCGCCTATTGAACATCACAAAAGTTTCTTCGTTGCAAGCTTTGACTGAAACACTTTCAAAGTTATTCAGGCATTGGACTGCTTATTTGCTTGCCAAGAATTAGTCGGAGCTGTCCGCTGAGATTGTGCGCCTTAAAAAACCAGCACACGAGTTGCAATCGGCAATCTGAAATTTACAATCTGAGAATCTTTCGCCGGGGTCTTAGCTCAGTTGGTAGAGCGCCTCAATGGCATTGAGGAGGTCACGGGTTCGAATCCCGTAGGCTCCAAAGCCCCAGGCGTGGAGCCGAAATCCAATTAAAGGGCTTCAGTGTTGGATGCACTAGCGGGAGAGTAATCCCGTAGGCTCCACTTTCATCTTGATGATAGCGATGGTCGCCATGGATTCAGGATGCCATCTCGGAATTGGACAATGCGCTGGCGCCGAATTCGCGCAGGTAACAACCGTGTAACTTTTCCCATATAGCGCGCGATGCAGTGAGTTTCGATTCTACTGATATGAAAACAATAAATGAAGCAACCGGAAACAATTTCACTGCACATCAAGATGATCAGTTATCAAAGCCAGTAGCCAAAGGCAGATCTCTGAAAAACGGTATTAGCCGCCGGTTGTTCCTCGGCAGATCGCTTGCCGTGGGAGCAGGAACAATCGGAGCGGGACTATTAGGCGGGCTCCGAACAGCAAGAGCGAGTGGCGCTCTCACGCCCGGAGACGCGGCACTGCTCCGGTTCCCGGCGGCGCTGGAAACCCTCGAGGCCGACTTTTGGATCCAATACAATGAATTGGCCGGTGTCCAGGACCGGGAAGTTCCAGGTGGCACTGGCAATCGACAGTACACTGCCGCGCTGAACGTCCTTGACGAGGACATGGCTCAGTACGTCCACGACAACACTGACGATGAGATCACTCATTACCAGTTCCTCAATGGGTACCTGGTCTCCAAGGGAGCGGCTCCTTCAAATCTCCAGCCGTTTCGCACTCTGAGGGGCAGTACCGCCACAGGAGTAAACCACGCCATGATCGGGAGACGGCTGACCAACCTAACCCAACTGACCCTCGATACGAGCTGGTGGACGCGCTACCGCGATGACAGCCATAACCCGGACCTTGATCCAAACCACGTCTTCCCGCAGGCCGTCCCAACCTTGGCGGTTCACCAGCACACGGCGATTCCCAGGACTGACGCGGATACCATGGATCGTAATTTCTTGCAGGCGATTGCCAATACTGCTGCTTTCCATTTTCCGACTATCGAGCAAGGTGGCAACAGCTTGTATCCCTCGCTGGCCCAGAGGGCCACGAGCGTGGAAGTTGTGCGCATTCTGATTAGCATAGGCCCCACCGAGACCATGCACTTTCAAACATGGGCGGATAAAGCAGGTAATGCACCGCAATTGACTAACGTGATCGATCCTGTGACTGGAGTGTCGGTGACGTTTCCGGATCTGAATATTGGCGGGGTGCTCTTCCATACGAACCGGATCATGCCGGAGCCGTGTCCGTTTCTGAGCAGAAGCCTCCCGATTGTTTCGATCATTCGGCCAACTAAGACGGAAGGGGCTGCCATGGGTGCTTTGCGGTTCCTAACGAACATGGGTCTGTTCATCGGCCAATCGCCAGCGTTTTTTGCGTATATGACGCAACTGGCACAGGAAGCTGACGCAGCAACGCGCGGCTGTTGAGCCTCTGCCGATCGGGCACCTGATGCAAGAGGTCGCGAACGGTCGTTCCGAAGTGGCGACCGTTCGGACCTAAGCGCCTGCCTACGTTCGACCAAACATTTTTTCCCTTTCCCGAAAACGATTTTCGAGGAAGGATGGCGTGTTCGATGAGAGCCGCGCAACGTTGGCAGGTCGTGCGGTTTCAATGTGGAGATCGACAGCAACAAAAATGCACAAGACTAATTCGCTCCTCATGCACGCGCCGAAAACCGCGATCTTCGAGGCCGCAGCAAACTTGGAGCTGTGGCCAAGAATCCTGCCGCATTATCGCTATATCCGATTTCTCGAACGTGGCCCCGATCGCAACGTTGTGGTAATGGCAGCGCAGCGTTCCGGGATTCCCATCTCATGGACATCCGAGCAAATCATCGATCGTGATCGATTCGAGATTCACTTTCATCATTTGAAAGCCTGGACAAAAGGGATGCGCGTGGTCTGGACATTTTCCGAGACCGGCAATGGCGTGCTGGTAACGATTTCACACGAGCTGCGATTTCGCATTCCCGCCCTTGGGCCAATTGTCGATCCGATCATCGGCGATTTTTTTATTCATAACATCGCCAATAAAACCTTGCGCTGTATGAAGGCTTATGTGGAAGCGAGGGCAACCACGGTGACTGCATGAGTCGAAGACGTGCGGTCATCACCGGTATCGGTCCCATCACCTGCATCGGCACCGGGGTCGATGATTTTTGGAGCGCAATCCTCGCAGAGAGGAGCGGCGTCAACAGCATCACAAGCTTCGATCCCAGTGTTTTCCGCGTGCGTTGCGCCGGCGAGATTCCGGGTTGGAATCCTGAAGAGTTTTTCTCACCGCACCGATTGAAACGGCTCGATCGCTACGCGCAGTTCGCAGTCGTATCTGCAAAGCTCGCGCTAGACGACGCGCACATCGATTACTCCCACGAAAAACCACAAGATCGCATCGGGGTCAGTTTCGGCACTGCGCTAGGCGGCGTCTGCAAAGCCGAAGAGCAATACATCAGGTATTTGAAAAAAGGTGCGCGCGGAGTCCAACCCACACTCGCTGTTCAGGTGTTCGGTGGTTCCGCGCACTCGAATATCGCGATCGAATTCGGATTTCGCGGTGCGGGCACGACAAATTCAAACAGTTGCGCCAGTGGCACAGTGTCGGTCGGCGAAGCGCTCCGTTACATTCGAGATGATTTTGCGGATGTAATCGTCGCCGGAGGAGCCGAAGCGCCACTGACCGCAATTACCGTCGGCGCATTCGACATCATCAAGACGATGAGCAGATGGACAGGTGACCCAGCGCTGGCTTGTCGTCCATTCGACCTGTTCCGCGACGGATTTGTTATGGGCGAAGGCGGTGCCTCGCTGGTCGTCGAGGAACTCGAGCACGCGCGGGCACGTGGAGCGAAAATTTACGCCGAAGTGCTCGGTTATAGCCTAAACAATGACGCGTTCCACATGACGACACCGCTGCCGAACGGCGAATCGTGCATTCGTGCGATGCGCGAAGCCCTCGCGGACGCACGATTAGCGCCGGAGCAAATCGATTACGTCAATGCACACGCCAGCTCGACACAGCTCAATGACAGCGCTGAAACGGCGTCGATCAAACAAGTGTTTGGCGAGCATGCGCAGCGAACCGCTGTCAGCGGAACGAAAGGCTATTACGCGCATCCGCTGGGCGCGACTGGCGCCATCGAGGCGGCGCTTTGCGCACTTGCCTTGGATAAGCAATGGATTCCACCGACCATCAACTATGAAAATCCCGATCCGGCGTGCGATCTCGACATTGTGCCGAACCATGGACGCGCTGCAGAGTTGAATTACGTCATGAGCAATTCATTCGGCTTCGGCGGGATCAATGCTTGCGTGGTGTTGGGACGCGTTTCTGCGTAGCGCGCGCGTCTCGCGCGTTGGCGATTGCGTCCCGCGGTCGCAGACCTTTTCTGAAGGTTTCAATTGTCCGCTGTGGATGAGCTTCCAGGAAAGATTGTTTCGGCGCGACGCCGAAACCAGCACGGGAGACGCGTGCGCTACCCAGACTCACTAACTCAGCAAGTCCGGGCGATTTTGTTTCGTGCGTTTGATCGCCTGCTCTTTTCGCCACTTCGCGATTTCGGCGTGATTTCCGGAAAGCAAAACGTCCGGGACTTGCCAACCGCGAAACTCGGCGGGCCGCGTGTACTGCGGAGCTTCTAGTCCGGAGCTTTCGTGGCTGAAGCTGTCGTCAATTGCGGATCGCTCGTGACCGAGCGCCCCGGGCAGCAGACGCACGATTGCATCAACGAGTACGACCGCAGCAATCGCTCCGTTGGTGAGCACATAATCGCCAATCGAAATTTCCATATCGACAAGATGTTCGATCACGCGGTGATCGACTCCTTCGTAATGGCCGCAAACGACGATCAGATGCGATTCCCGGGAAACCTCCGCCGCCAGCTTTTGGTCCAAGCATCGGCCCGCAGGTGACATCAGAATGATTTTCGATTCTCGATTTTCTATTTTTGATTGCGCGCGGGACGTTTGCCGCTTCAGATCTTCCACCGCAGCAAAAATAGGCTCCGGCTTCATCACCATCCCCTGCCCTCCACCAAACGGCGCGTCATCCACGATGTGATGTTTGTCCGTCGTCCAATCGCGCAGGTTATGAATGTGGAGTTCCACGATTCCCTTTTCCTGCGCGCGTTTCATGATGCTCTCGCTCAATGGCGCGCGGCAGATTTCAGGGAACAACGTGACGATATCGATCTTCATCTGAAAGAAACGTCCAGCGCTCAACGCCCAACGTCCAACGCCGAATTGTAGCGGCGGTCTGCGACCGCCGAAATAACGGACTGCGCTCACAGAGCGCCGCTACAGAAACTATTCCACAATCTCCAACATGGCTCGTTGACCATGGCGGGCAGCAGAACTGGCGAGCAACGCCCGAATAGCGTGGATCGTCTGGCCGCCGCGGCCGATCACACGCCCAACATCCCCGCGTCGAAGTTGCAATTTAAAGATAGTCGTCCTGCCACTTGGAATTTCCGTCAGCACCATATCGTCAGGAAATTCAATGAGCTGTCGAATGACAAACTCGAGGAATTCTCTCATTCGTAAAAAACTAATCACGAATGGAGATGAATACACACGAATTTTTGAGGGGTTGAACCAATGCTGTAGTGTCCCCTGCTCCTAGCGGATTAGATCTTCGTATCTGCGCTGAGGACAAATCACCCTACAGCAGAGTGAAAATGAAGCCCAGTCGTTAGCTGGAACTCTCAGTTGGAGCCGGCGGAGGTACAACTTCCTCTTGCGTCGATTGTGAGCTCTCTTGTTCTGATTGCGACGACGGCTCGGCGGCAGTTGTCATTTTCTTATTTCTTTTTATCAAGCTGCGCACTGTGTCTGACGGCTGGGCGCCTTTGCTGATCCAGAATTCAGCCCGTTCCACGTTCAACGAGCTATTGTGACCAGGTTTTTTCGGATCGTAGGTGCCGATCACCTCGATAAATTTTCCGTCGCGCGGGCTGTGGCTGTCGGCCACGACCACCTTGTAATACGGGCGATTTTTCGCGCCCTCCCTGCGTAATCTAATTGAAACAGCCATAATAAAGAATATAAGTTAAAAACGTTAAAAAATTTGTAACGATATGCCGAGTAGCGATCTAACGATGTAACTGTTGTAACCCTTTTAACATTTTTTTCATTTTGCCCGCGCTTTTCATCATCTTGCGCATCTGCTCAAAACGCCGCAGCAAATCGTTCACCTCCGTGACAGTGCAGCCGCTCCCGCGTGCGAGGCGCTGCCGCCGCCGCGCATTCAGAATGTCAGGGCGCGCCCGCTCTTCGTTTGTCATCGAAAGCACGATGGCTTCCGTGCGCTTAAGCTGCTTCTCGTCAATCGAGAGGCCCTGCACATTACTCATGCCGGGCAACATGCCAAGAATATTCTCCAGCGGTCCCATCTTTCGCATCATCTTGAACTGCGCCAGGAAATCGTTGAAGTCGAATGAAGCCGTGCGCAATTTGCGTTCAAGCCGAGCTGCATCTTCGGCTTCCACCGCTTCGGCAGCTTTCTCGACGAGACCAACCACGTCGCCCATTCCCATTATCCGGCCGGCGAGCCGCTCCGGAATGAAAAGCTCGAACTGATCGAGCCTTTCGCCGGTGCCGACGAATTTGATTGGGCGGCGTGTCACTTCGCGCATCGAC
Organism: Verrucomicrobiota bacterium; assembly: GCA_003217895.1. GTDB lineage: Bacteria > Verrucomicrobiota > Verrucomicrobiia > Chthoniobacterales > UBA10450 > Udaeobacter. Next base: position 5,037 of record QHMS01000264.1, on the reverse strand, counting down.
AAAGCCGCCCCGCCTCGCGCGTCGCCATCGAGTTTTGTTAGAATGATTCCCGTGATTAACAAAGCCTCGTTGAAATGCGTCGCCACGCTGACCGCCTGCTGACCTGTTGCCGCATCCACAACGAGCAAAGTTTCCTGCGGCTGCAAAAATTCCTTCAGCTTTTTAAGCTCCTCTATCAACGCCTCGTCGATTTCCTGGCGACCCGCGGTGTCGAAAATGTAAATGGTTCGCGGGCCCGACGGATTCGCTTTAGCAAGTGCTGCAGCCGCGGCGCGTTGAACATTTTTCTCGCCAAGGTCTGGCGCGACAACGGCCGCGCCAATTTGTTTACCAAGCGTTCCGAGTTGCTCAATCGCTGCCGGCCGTTGCAGATCGCACGGGATAAGTATCGGTGAATAATTCTGTTTTTGTAAAAACCGGGCCAGCTTGGCAGAGGAAGTCGTCTTGCCCGAACCATTGAGACCGACCACCAGAATACGGCCCTGATCCTCCAGATGAAGCGGCGCCGAATTGCCTCCCAGCAACGCAGTCAATTCGTCGTGGAAAATTTTTACGATCTGCTGTCCCGGCGTAATACTGCGAACAACTGTTTCGCCCAGCGCTTTCTCCCTGACGCTCGCAATGAATTTTCTGGCGACCTGAAAATCGACATCCGCTTCGAGTAGCGCCAGCCGTACCTGACGCAACGCAGCGTCGATATTCGACTCGCTGATAACGCCATGCCCACGGAGATCCTTGAAAATCTCCTGAAGCTTGTCGCTAAGTTGTGGAAACATAATTTGATAACGTGATCGCAGCTACCCGATCTCAGCAGGCGAGGCGCGTGCGGTCCCCGGAATTATTTTTTCGGGGTTGGCGCCGGAGATGTTATCCCTCCGGCCGCGCCTTCTTCGATTCCGAAGGTCCAATGCGCCTCGACCTTCTTACCCGCGGATTTCGCGGTGACAAATACACTGCACGATTTCTCGCGCAGCTTTTGCGTTACTTGATATGACACGATTCCCGTTTTGGGATCGTAGCTGGCGGGGACAATGCCGATGCCGCTCACGCGCATTTGGACGCTGCCAGGTTCAATTTGCCCGATGGCGCTGAGGTTGGCTTTTATGAGAGGAAGCGCAGTGCGCACCGTTTCGCCGTCTGCTGGTTGAGTCGCCAGATCTTTCGCGCCGACCTCAGCTACTGCTGGGCCGCCAGCGCTCGAAGCGCCGATCATCTTCACGGCATCCTCGAATACCTTGGGTTTGTTCGCTTCAATCGCGTAACGGCCAAGTGAATCTAGAGCCGAGGTAAAGGTGATGGGCTGACCGTAAACAGTAAACATCGCTTCGTAACCGGCGTTCCGCGCGAGTTCTTTGACGTGCTCGTTGTAATTTCCGAACGGCACAGCAAAACAGTTCACCTTGATGCCGAGTCGCTGCTCGAGCAGTTCCTTGGCGCCGACCACTTCGCTTTGCACCCATTGTTCATATTGGGGCCCGGTCAGTTTCGTTCTGGTCCTTTTACCGCCTGGGCTCGCCAGCATTATGTTGTGCCCTTCACGCAAGTCCTGATGCGTGGCGGTGTGCGCCTCAATATCGACGCCGTTGTCGCGCATGTCGGCGAGTTGTTCCCAGGTGATCGCTTCCCCGCCGCCTAACGAGCCGCCGCGTACGCCTTCCGTGTAAATAAACATGGTGAACGGATACTCGAACTTCTTCATGATCGGCCACGCGACTTCGTATTGCGATTTCCAGCCGTCATCGAATGTGATAACTGCGCAGCGCGGTGGAATATTTTTTTCACCGCGTTTCCAAGCGAGAAGATCCTGCATCCCGATCACGGTGATGCCGTGGTCCTTCAATTCCTTCATTTGCGCTTCAAACGCGGCGGGTGTGATCTCGGTGCCCGGATAGCGGATCTTATCTACCAAACGATGGTAACAAAAAATAATCACCTGGGCCGTCTGATCGACGACCGGCTTCGTTTTCTTGGGAGATGCCGCTGCTACCGGAGCGGCGGGTGTGGGCGATGAAGTGCTCGAAGGCTGGGAGTTCTGGGAAACAGTTTCGTGCCTGTTGCACATCGAAAAATTGAGCGCGAAAAGCAATGGAACAATCGCAAATCTGATCATCATAAAAGTGGTAAGGCTTTAAGCGCAGCGGCGCAAAACACAAGTGATTTTATATGCAATTGGGAGAAACAAATGAACGCTGGGCGCAATGTCGCGGTCACACTTTATCCTGAGAGAAACTTTTTTGTAGGCGACGGGTTTTTTGCTATTAGATCACAATGCCGCGCTTGGTAAATCGGATCGTTACAATTGGGTTTGTCGCTTTGCTACCTGCCTGCGCAATTATGCGGCATGCTCCAGTCAAAAACACGAGCAAGACCTTTTCTACCGTGGTCGTGGATGCCGGGCACGGCGGCAAAGATAGCGGCGCATATCGGCGCTATGGTCCACCTGAGAAGATGGTTGCCCTCGATGTCGCCCAGCGTCTCAACCGAAAGCTCCGCGAATCGCAGTTAAAAACGGTAATGACTCGCGACTCGGATGTCTTTATTGAATTGAATGATCGCGTGGCTATCGAGAATGCACAAAAAAATGCAATCTTTGTCAGCATACACTTCAACGATTCGCGTCGGCGCGGCGTTCGCGGATTCGAAACGTACTATCATTCACGCCCTTCATTCGATCTGGCGAACGGTATTCAGGAAAAACTGATGACGATCCCCAATTCTAAGAATGGCGGAGTGCACACGGCAAATTTTCGCGTGCTGCGCCTTGCGACGTGTCCGGCCGTGCTGGTCGAATGCGGGTACTTGAGTAATCGCAGCGAAGGCAACCAGGCGCGCGATTGGGAATATCGCGAGCTCCTCGCGGACAGAATTGCGGAAGCGGTTGTCGAGCAGCGTTACGGCCCCGGCGTCTATCACGGTTCCCAGCAGACGGCTGCACAATCACCTCAGCCGGAAACACCGACCGGCCTCACGCCCGACGCGGCACATCACTAAAACTCTTTCCCGCGCTCTTCGGGCCCGACTGCGGCCAGCAAGATCAACACCAAAAAAATCACGAACGTGAAAAGAGCGAGGGCTTTTGCGTAATCCGGATGCCCATTCGCGTCTCGGAAATGGTTGGCCAATTGGGCTTCCACAACGGCTGTGTTGGCGGCGAATAAATTTCCAAGTTGATAGGCAAACCCAGGGAAAGTTCCGCGCACCGCGTTCGGTGAAAGCTCATTGAGATGCACGGGCACGATCCCCCAGGCGCCTTGCACCATGAATTGCATGGCGAATCCGCCTATCACCAAAAGGGCGAAACCGGGCGAAAAAACCCACAAAGGAATCAGGATGACTCCAAGCGCAGCAGTCAAAATTATCGAACGACGGCGTCCCCATTTTTGCGAGAGATAGCCGACCACCGTTCCACCGCAGATTGCACCGAAAGCATAAATGATCCCGGTCGCCGCCTTTTGCGTAACTCCATAGTGGCGTTGTTCGCCGAGAAAAGTTTGATACATGTCTTGGGTCCCGTGCGACATCGCGTTGAACGCCGTCATTAACAAAATGACGTAAAGAAAAAGCGCCCAATGGCGTTTTATAACAATCAGAACGTCGCTCCAAAAATCCGCCATCGCGTGCTGCTGGCGCAACCAGACCGGCGATTCCGGCACGCGCGTCCGGATGTAAAACACAAGGAACGCCGGAAGCGCGCCCGCGACGAAGAGGCCGCGCCAGCCGAAGAACGGAAACACGATCCAATACACAATTGCCGCCAGCAGATAACCGAATGCGTATCCTTGTTGCAGAATTCCGGAAAACAATCCACGTGCTTCGGTCGGCAGAGTTTCCATCGCCAGCGACGCCCCAAGTCCCCATTCACCGCCCATGCCGATTCCATAAAGCGCGCGAAAAATCAGCAACGTTGTGTAGTTGGGAGAAAACGCCGTGAGCAATTCCATGAGCGAATAAAAAATGATGTCTATCATAAGCGGGATGCGCCGCCCAAACCGATCGCCGAGCAAACCAAAGATGAACGCCCCCACCGGTCGCATCGCCAGCGTCAGCGTGATTGCATAGCTCAGATCGGCGATGCTCTTGCCGAAATCGTGCGCCATCGGCACGATCACGAACGTTAGCAGAAAAAAATCGAAGGCGTCCAACGCCCAGCCGAGGAAACAGGCGACGAACGTGTTCCGCTGATCGCGGTCGAGCGATTTAAACAGCCGCACCGCCTCCATGGCGCACTCACCTAATCGTCACATCCACACAAGTCGAGACGAAATGGAAATGACGAAGGGCAAAAACGACCAATTACAAAGGAGCAGGACCATCAAATTACGAGTCAATGTTGCGATGATCGCCTTATTCGGTCGTTCGTCATTATTTCGTCATTCGACATTCGGATTTCGGTATCGGGCAACTGAGCAACATTGCAAGACTGGTGCGATTACGAGCACGAAACCAAAGAACCTATTCGACACATCTACGCATCATGATGCGTCAATTTGTTTCTTGATTCAAAAGGGAAACGCCTGTTAGTTGCCTAACAATCATGGCAACAAACGGTCACGATCCCCTGGAAGCGCTTCTGCGCGAACGCATCGTCGTGCTGGACGGCGCCATGGGCACCATGATTCAGTGCTACAAATTGTCCGAGCAGGATTATCGCGGAAAGCGATTCGCTAATTGGAACGGCAAGGACCTCAAGGGCAGCCTCGAACTACTCGATCTGACACGGCCACAAGTCGTCGAGGAAATTCACGCGGCTTATCTGAAAGCGGGCGCCGACATTATCGAGACCAACACCTTCAGCGGAACAACCATCGGCTTGCACGACTTCCTATTTCAAGACCAACCCACACGCGGTCGCAAAGATCAGGAATTTTTTCAGCGTGTCGTGGAAGACGTCGATCTTCGTGCGCTCGTTCATGAAATTAATTTTGACGGGGCGATGATCGCACGCCGCGTCGCAGATCGCGTCGCCAATAAAACCGGGCAGCAGCGATTCGTTGCCGGATCAATGGGACCGCTTCCGGTCGCTGGTTCCATTTCACC
>QHMS01000280.1 GCA_003217895.1 Verrucomicrobiota bacterium | reverse complement strand
CGGGTCTGTGGCTACGTCCAACCGATAATCGATCGCACCGTTTACGTTGCTCCAGTGCGCGGTGAAGCTGCTGAAAGTCACATTGTTTGCAGCTTGTGCGTTCGGAGCCGCAGGTATGCAGGGCAACGTCTGTACAGTTTTGACGTTGGAATTGGCGCTTGTACCACACCCATTGTAGGCTCGCACCCGGTAATAGTAAGTCGTCTGCGGGCTTAACCCGATCACAGGTAAGCTGAGCGCGTTTCCGGTGTCCAAATTCTGATAACCGGGTACGTAATTGATGAAAGACGAGTCTGTGGCTACATCCAACCGATAACCGGTGGCACCGCGTACGCTGCCCCACTTCGCGGTAAAGCTGCTGAAAGTGACATTGGCTGCGGGTTGCGCGTTCGGAGCCGCAAGCGTGCAGGATGTCGGAGTGGGCGTTGGTGTCGGCGTAAATGTAGCTGTAGCCGTCGCTGTTGCCGTAGCTGTGCTTGTTGCCGTGGCTGTGGCTGTGGCCGTGGGCGCAGGCGTAGGCGAGACCCCGGGGCAGACGTATGTGACTTTCAAGCCGGTCGTGAGCGCAGCAGTGCCACAAGAGAAGGTCGTGACCGGGCCTGCGCCACTTGCTTGCACACCGCTCGTTGCGTTAATACCATCATTACCAGTAACTCCATAAAAGATGTCAAAGAAGCCTGTGGTGTTCTCATACAAGGCCACTTCGAAGTTAGCCGGCATAGTGGTGTCATTTGCGTGCACTGCTCGCCATTCAATGTTGAACTGCCGGTTAGGCGCGGTGCCGGTAACTGAGGTATAGATACCGCACGTTGCACCGGGATAGCTCGCGCAGCCGTCCGAAGGATTATTTGTGGACAGGCTCTCCTGAAACGCAAAAATGGCCCTGCCCCAATCCGGATCCGGCAAGGTCAAACAGCCACTGGTCGGGTCAGATGTGCCTGTGAGGTCCAAAGCGCCATTGCAGGTGACGTTCGCAGTGGTAAAGGTGTACCCGTACAGCGCGACCGGGAATGGGAACGTAATAGTGGTAGCACAATCATCGCAATGGTTGCCTGTGTCGGTGGTCCCAGGAACGATGCTGCCGGCGTCAGTCGTCGTGACATAGTTATCGCACGCAATGGGCGATGCCGTCGGCGTTGGTGTAGGCGTGGGCGAGGCGCATCCGGAGGCATAGACGAAGTTAAGCTGCAAGCGTTGGGCGTATCCTCGTGCAAACGCACCTCAAAATCGAGGAGTGGTGTCCCAGGTGAGCAGCACAAGTTTTCCCGGAATTCGATGTTGAAGATGCGGCTGGGCGTGGTTCCCGATACAGAGGTAAATACTCCCTGACCGGCCGCGATATCGGCATCGTACAGGTCCTGCCAGTATGGAGCAATCAGGTCGATGACCCATCCAGCGGGCAGGGGGCACCCGTTAGCGAAATCCGAATCGCTAGCACCCGTAAATTGCAGGTTGCCGTTTGAAGAGATCACAACCGAAAAGAAGGTCTGGTCGTAGAAGGTGACTGGGAAGGGCAACGCGATGGGGGTTCTAGCCTCGTCAGCGTGGTTGCCGGTGTCGATAATGCCGGGCACGATGGTGCCGCTACCGGTGGTGATCGTATAATCGTTCGGTATGCACGCCGGCGTCGGCGTAGGGGTTACCCCACCGGACGGGAGGGTTCCGTGCCCATTCACGCCGAAGGCAGTGTTATTCTGCGACGTTGGAAGCTTCGGATTGGTCGCCGAGGAGAGGGCGACGACGACGCATAAAAAAAGCAGCGCGGCCGCGCTACTGCGAAGAATGTAACCGCTAATGTTAGTTTTTGTCTTCATAGTATTTTTATTCTTACGACCGAGCCCTGGTCGCGATTGCCCCTGCGCGAAGAGGATCAGGAGCTCCTGGGGGGAGACGCCTAACGCACTTGCCAGCGGCCCCATCTTGCCCCCCCACCCGACGCTGTCAATACTATTCTTTTAAAGAAATAGAATTCTTTTTCTTAAGAAACGGAAAGCTATTAAACCGCGGGCTCGCGGATTTGCTGGCGATGCCGTGGCACAGGATTTTGCCTGACCTTGTAGTGGCAGGCGTGTCGCCTGCAATTTCTCCAGTTGTGCAGCCGACACGGCTGCCGCTACAGCTATTTGAGCTCTTCGTTCACTTCGGCGAAGGCTTTGACGGCAAATTCCAAGTCTTCGCGGGAATGCGCAGCGGACACCTGCGTGCGAATACGCGCAGTGCCGTGCGGCACGACCGGATAGAAAAACCCGATCACATAAACGCCTTTCTCCAACATTCGCGCAGCGAACTTTTGCGACTTGGCTGCATCGCCGATCATGATGGGGACGATCGGATGCACACCGGGCTTGATCGTCAGGCCGCGCTCAGTCAAAGCCGCGCGAAAGTATTTTGTGTTCTCTTCGAGTTTGTCGCGGAGCTCCGTCGATGCACTAAGAAGCTCGAGCGCTTTCAATGACGCCGCGACAACTGGCGGCGCGATGGTGTTGGAAAATAAATAGGGACGCGAGCGCTGCCGCAAAAGATCGACAATTTCCTTGCGGCCGCTTGTGAATCCGCCGCTGGCGCCGCCGAGCGCTTTACCCAGCGTGCCGGTAATGACGTCGATCTGGCCCAGCACGCCGCGATACTCGTGTGTGCCGCGTCCGGTTTTGCCCAGGAAACCGGTGGCATGCGCGTCGTCGATCATGGTAAGCGCGTTGTATTTTCCAGCGAGATCGCAAATCGCTGCCAGATTCGCGATAGTTCCATCCATTGAAAAGCAACCGTCGGTAGCGACCAGTCGAAAGCGCGCGTCTTTTGCTGCACGCATTTGCGCTTCGAGATCGGCCATATCGTTATGCCTGTAACGAAAGCGCTGCGCTTTGCACAGCCGGATGCCGTCAATAATGCTCGCGTGATTCAATTCATCACTGATCACCGCATCTTTGTCAGTGAGCAGTGTTTCAAACAATCCGCCGTTGGCGTCGAAACAGGACGGATAAAGAATTGTGTCTTCCGTCCCGAGGAATTTCGTAAGCGCTGCTTCGAGTTCCTTGTGAATGTCTTGTGTCCCGCAAATGAAACGCACGCTCGCCATTCCAAAGCCATGCGTCTCGAGCGCCTCTTTCGCAGCGGCGATCAGCGCGGGATGATCGGCCAGCCCGAGATAATTGTTCGCGCACATGTTCAGCACGCGTTTGCCGCCAGTGATCGCAATGTGCGCATCCTGTGGACTCGTAATGACTCGCTCGGTTTTAAAAAGACCTTGCGACTTAATTTCTTCGAGCGTTTGCGCCAGCTGTTTTTCGAATTCCGCGATCATAAGTGAACCGGAGATTACGCAGAAAAGGTTAATCAGGAAACCAAGAACCCATGAATTTAAAGATGAAAAAGAGCAAGTCAGGGAGCTAGAAACAGGTTTCGTGTAAAAAGCGCTTGCGCGGATTGTGAATAACTGTTAATAACTTCGCCGGCGATCCACCTTGACCTACGCTCAGCGTCGTAATCTTGCCTTAGCCGTTCTCGCGGCGTTCATCGCCCTTATTTTTCTCAGCGCCTGTGGAACGACCCAGCACCCGCTTCCAGCATACGAGCCGCCGCTTGCAAAAACGGATTTTCAACATGTCCGTACGACAGCATACACCCACACCGAAGCGGACCATCGCGAATACAGCAATCACAACGCGCTCGGAGGAGAACTTCACGCGGCCAGTCCGCCGATCCATCGGGCCGAAGCAGTGACGCCCGCGATCCTCGCGTATGAAGTGCGGCGCGCGACTCCAGTGGACGAGACCGATTCGGATTCGCCGCCACTGCAACCGTTCTCAATGGAAAAAAACCGAATGGTTGCCCGTCCATCAAAGCACGCGGCTAGATCGGACCGAAGCGTGAAGCGTGCCATTCCAGTGTCGCCCGGGCGCCGCAGCTTGGCCGAACGCGCCCGACCGCCGCAGATCGGCAGCGCCGCGGCTGACTGGGCACGCTGGCCGGCTGGCACCGTCTTCCGCCTGCTGTCCACGGGACAAAATTACCGCATAGAAGATTACGGCTGGGCGCTTTCCGGACGCAACACGATCGATCTTTACATGGCGAATCAGCGCGAGATGAATTTATGGGGTGCGCGCGAGGAAACGATTGAAATCCTGAAATGGGGCGATCTGCAGGAGAGCTTGCAATTCCTGCAGCGGCACCAGGATTACAAACACATTAGACGGATGGTGCTCGAGCTCGAGGGCAGGCATAAAGAAGCTGCGGCTTTGCGTTAATTGGCTCGAGCACGAACCTGCGTCATCCGCATAATCCGCGGTTGAAAATTCAGCGTTCGCTCCAATCGAGCACGACCTTGCCGGAGTTCCCGGATTTCATGAGCTCGATGGCTTCCTTGAATTGCGCGTAAGGGAAGCGGTGCGTAATGACCGGCGAAATATCGAGGCCACTTTGGATCATGGCGGTCATTTTGTACCACGTTTCGTACATTTCGCGGCCGTAAATTCCTTTCAATGTCAGCGCGCTAAAAACTACCGTGTTCCAATCAATCGCCGCGCTGCCTGGCATGATGCCGAGGAGCGCGATTTTGCCCCCGTGAAACATGTTTGGCAAAATGTCGGCAAACGCTTTCGGGTTGCCGGACATTTCCAGGGCGACATCGAACCCTTCCTTCATTCCGAGTTTCTGCATTGCGCCGGTCACTTTGTCAGTGCGCACATCTAATGCGAGATCAGCGCCCATTTTTCGCGCCAGATTGAGACGATACGGATTCACGTCGGTGATTACGACGTGACGCGTGCCAGCTCGTTTGCAGATCGGAATGGCCATGCAACCGATCGGCCCTGCCCCCGTGATGAGCACATCTTCGCCCACCAGATCGAACGAAAGCGCAGTGTGCACCGCGTTGCCGAGCGGGTCGAAACAGGAAAGCACCTCCAGCGGAATCGACGTATCGGCGTGCCAGCAGTTATCCTGTGGAATCGCTACGAACTCCGCCCACGCACCGGGACGATTGACGCCGACGCCCTGTGTGTTGGGGCAAAGATGACGGCGCCCGGCCAGACAATTCCGACAATGTCCACAGGTGATGTGCCCCTCGCCCACAACCAGGTCGCCCCGCGCAAAGCCTTTCACGTGACTGCCTACAGACTCAACGGCTCCGGCAAACTCATGACCAACTGTCATCGGCACAGGGATTGTCTTTTGTGCCCAGTCGTCCCAGTTGTAGATATGCACGTCGGTCCCGCAGATCGAGGCCTTCAACACACGAATGAGCACGTCATCGCCTTTAAGTTCTGGAAGAGGAACTTCTTCGAGCCATAGCCCCGGTTCGGCTTTGGCCTTCACGACGGCTTTCATCATTTTCTGCACGAGTGGAAATTAGGCGAATCAGGAACGCGGGAAAGCAAGAAAGTTCGCCGTTAGAGGAACGCAACCACCTCGCGTAAGATCTGGCCCTACGCAAACCGCCAATGGCTTAATGTCTTGCACCGAAAGCGCTTTTAGCCTTATTCTCGTCAACGGTGTGAAAACAACGCCGGCTCCACTGCCTAGCGAAGGAGAACGTCGAGACGAATTATTTGCTTCGACTCGTTGGACGATGGTCCTCGAAGCCGGTAATTCAATGACGGTTTCCGCCCATGCGCTTAGTGCGCTTTCGGAGCTGTGCCAGATCTACTGGCGACCGCTTTACGCTTTCCTGCGCAAGCAAGGATATCGACCAGAGGACGCGCAAGACTTGACCCAGGGATTTTTCGCGCACCTCATCGAGAGCCGAACCTACACGCACGCCGATCGCGAGAAAGGCCGGTTTCGCTCTTTTCTCCTCGGCGGCTTGAAACATTTCATCTCGGACGCTCGCGATCGCAGACATGCGTTGAAACGCGGCGGTGGAATTCTGCCGGAGAACCTGGATGAGAACGCACTCGCCGAGGCAGAGGCGCAAATCGCGCGAGCAACGAAATGGCAGGCGGACGAAGTTTAC
>QHMS01000279.1 GCA_003217895.1 Verrucomicrobiota bacterium | reverse complement strand
GGGCAATTCTGCGGGAAGAAGTCCGCGGCACAGTGGCTGGAGCGGCGGAAGTGGATGAAGAACTGCGCTACCTGTGTCGCGTCTTGGCCGCAGCTTAAGAGCATGCGTAAGTTCAAAAGTGAAAGCAGAATGTAACGCGGCAAATGCAGCCCACTCCCGAGCAAATTTCCACGTGTCCGACCTGCGGCGGCGCGCTTGAGAAAACTCATGGTAGCGGGCTTTGCTGCCCGGTTTGTCTGTTGCGCGCTGGAATCGGCGTC
>QHMS01000278.1 GCA_003217895.1 Verrucomicrobiota bacterium | reverse complement strand
AAGTGATTTCACGCACATCGACGCAGCGATTCAAAAGCGCGCCTAACGACCTGCGGCAGATCGCACAACAGCTCGGCGTCGCGAACATCCTCGAAGGGAGCGTGCAGAAAGCCAATGACCAGGTCCGCGTGAATGTGCAGCTCATCAATGCGCTGACCGACGCGCATCTCTGGGCCGACACTTACGATCGCAAACTGACCGACATTTTTGCAGTCGAGACTGAGATCGCGAAAACAGTTGCCGATATGTTGCAGGCAAAGTTAACCGGCTCCGAACAGCATGTCATTGCCGCGCGACCGACCGCGAATAGTGAAGCGCACCAGCTTTATTTAAAGGGCCGATTCTTTTGGAACAAGCGCACGGGTAACGACCTGAAGAAATCGATCGATTACTTTGAGCAAGCCATCGTGGCAGACCCGACTTACGCGCTTGCCTACGCCGGAGTCGCCGATGGTTACGTCTGGCTACCGGGCTACACGGCAGGGACTCCGCGAGATTGTTACCCGAAAGCTAAGGCGGCGGCAAAGAAGGCCCTTGAGTTGGACGACACTCTGGCTGAAGCGCGTACTTCGCTGGCGATCGCGATTTGGCTTTACGATTTCGATTCCTCTCAAGCGAATAGGGAATTTCAACGCGCGATTGAGCTGAACCCAAATTACGCGATTGCGCACCAGCAGTATGGCAACATCACTCTGTCCGCATTGGGCCGATTTGACGACGCGATCGCCGAGGGAAAGCGAGCCGTCGAGCTCGATCCGCTCTCACTCGTCATCAACACGGACTTGGGCAGCAATTACTGTTACGCACGCCGCTACGATGAAGCTATCGCGCAGTTGCGTAAAATCTTGGAAATGGATGCTGGCTTTTACATCGCGCATGTCGTTCTTGGTCAGGCGCTGGACGCGAAAGGCGTTCGTGACGCAGCGATTGTGGAGTACCAAAAGGCGCGAGCGTTGAACGATGATCCCTCGGTGCTCGGGGTCCTCGCCCGCGCTTATGGTCTCTCGGGTAACAAGCTGGAGGCCGAAAAAATCCTGGATCAACTCAAAGAGCTATCCAAACAGCGTTACGTTGCAGCCTACAGCTTTGCCCTCGTTTATCTCGGCTTGGGCGACAAAGAGGAGGCGCTGCGCTGGCTTGAACAAAGTTATCAGGATCGCGCGGGCTCTGACATAGGGTATATCAGAGTTGACCCGTTACTCGATCCACTGCGCGGCGATCCGCGTTTCGAAGCGCTTGCCAAAAAAATTGTTCCAGCCGCGCAGTTTCGCGCAGCTTCAAAATGAAGGTCGACAACTTTTTCGCCGAACTGAAGCGGCGCAATGTTTACAAGGTGGCGGTCGCATACGCAGTGGTCGCCTGGCTTGTTATTCAGGTTAGTTCAACCGTGTTGCCGACGTTTCATGCGCCGGAATGGGTAGTGCAAACGCTCGTGATGCTGGTGGCACTGGGATTTCCGATCGCGCTCGTGATCGCGTGGGCTTTTGAAGCGACCCCCGAAGGAATCAAACGAACCGAAGTTGCCGATGCAATGCCGGCGGCGGCCAGACAAAAGAAACACGCTTGGATTTATATCGTCGTCATCGGCGGTGGAATCTCGGTCGCTTTGTTTTTCGTCGGGCGTTACAGCGCGATGAGAACTGCTGCACCTCGACCCGCCTCCGCCGAGCTACGGCGCGGCGAGCAGAGCGAGGCGGCTGCCGTGGCGCCAAAATCGATCGCGGTGTTGCCGTTCGACAATTTAAGTCGCGATCCGGATAACGCTTACTTTTGTGAAGGCGTGCAGGACGAAATCCTCACTCGGCTGGCCAAAGTCGCCGATTTGAAAGTGATCTCGCGCACATCGACGCAGCACTTCAAGAGCGCACCGGACAATCTGCCGCAAATCGCGAAGCAACTTGGCGTGGCCCATATTTTGGAGGGAAGCGTACAGAAGGCCAGCGATCAGGTGCGGGTCAATGTACAGCTGATCAATGCCGTCACCGACGCGCATCTCTGGGCCGACACGTACGATCGCAAACTTACCGACATTTTCGCGGTCGAAAGCGAGATTGCAAAAACGATCGCGGAGACGCTGCAGGCAAGACTGAGCGGTTCAGAAAAGCAGATGATGGCTGCCGCTCCGACGACTGATACGATTGCGTACGAGCTGTACCTCAAAGGCAGATTTTTTTGGAACAAACGGACCGGCGCGGATTTGAAACGCGCGATCGATTATTTCAAACAGGCGATTGCGAAAGATCCAAACTACGCGCTGGCCTATGCCGGCCTGGCCGATTCATACACACTCCTCTCTGTCTTTAGTGCTGCTTCCCCACACGATTCCATTCCGCAAGCCAGAGCTGCGGCGAAGAAGGCCCTCGAACTCGACAATACACTCGCCGAGGCACACGCTTCATTCGGAAGAATCCTTAGCGGCTACGACTACGACTTTGAGCGCGCGATTGCGGAATTCGAGCGCGCAATTCAGTTAAATCCAAATTACGCGACCTCTTATCATTGGATTTCCAACGGCCCGCTAACAGCGCGGGGCGAGTTTGATCGCGCCATTGCCGAAGGAAAACGCGCGGTCGAGCTGGATCCTCTTTCGATGATCGACAATGCCGATCTCGGCCAGGTTTACTTTTACGCACATCGCTATGACGAAGCGATTTCCCAAGTAGGCAAGGCCCTCGAGATCGACCCTCACTCTTATCTTGCTCATTTTTATCTGGGCCAGATATATCAAATTCAGGGACATTTAACCGAGGCCATCGCCGAATATCAAAAAGCGGTCGAGTTAGACGACGATCCACAGGCGCTGGCTTTCCTCGGCCAAGCGCAGGCGCGAATCGGACAACACGACAAAGCGCAAAAAATTCTGTCGCGCATGACTGAAGAGGCGAAATCCCGATACGTCTCCGCCTACAGTTTCGCGCTCATGTTTATTGCATTAGGCGACAAGGAGCGCGCCATCGATGCGTTGGAGCGAGCGTATCGCGAGGGCGCCGCCAATGACATCATTACGATCAAGGTAGATCCAATGCTTGAGGACCTGCGCGGTCATCCGCGCTTCGAAGCGCTTGCCGAGAAAATTGTTCCGGCGCGGGAATTCAAAGCAGGGACCGCGTCCAAATGACGAGCGGAAATTTCTTCGCCGAGCTGAAGCGGCGCAATGTTTACAAGGTGGCGGTCGCCTACATCGTGGCCGGCTGGGCGCTTTCGCAAGGAATCGCGCAGGTGTTTCCAGTTTTCGACATTCCAAACTGGGCGATTCGGATGATTGTCCTGCTCATCATCCTCGGTTTGCCGGTAGCCCTCGTGCTCGCGTGGGCCTTCGAAATCACGCCGCAGGGAATCAAACGGACCGAAGCAGCCGATGCGATGCCGCAGGCCCGACGCCAGAGGAAGCACGCATGGATTTACATCGTGATTGTCAGCGGTCTGATATCGATCGGATTGTTCTTGCTAGGACGTTATACCGCCATCAACGCACCGCCTCGACAGAGCGAGACGATCGCGGGATCCATACCACAAAAATCAATTGCGGTGTTGCCGTTTGAAAGTCTGAGCGAGGACAAAAGCAACGCTTACTTTGCTGGAGGCGTGCAGGACGAAATTCTCACGCGTCTGGCGAAAGTCGCTGACCTGAAAGTTATCTCGTGGACTTCTACCCAGCATTTCAACAGCGCGCCGGGAAATTTACCGCAAATCGCGGAGCAGCTGGGCGTGGCCAACGTTCTCGAGGGCAGCGTGCAAAAAGTTGCAGATCAAGTCCGCGTGAATGTTCAGCTCATCAATGCGCTAACTGATACGCATCTTTGGGCTGAAACTTACGACCGAAAGCTGACGGATATTTTCGCAGTCGAAAGCGATATCGCAAAAGCCATTGCAGAAAATCTTCAGGCAAAGCTCACAGGTTCAGAGAAAAATGAGATGTCGAAGAAGCCGACGGAAAACTCCGAAGCGTACGAGCTTTACTTGAAAGGAAGATTCTTTTGGAACAAACGCACGAGTGCGGATATGAAGACGGCGCTTGGCTACTTCGAGCAGGCAGCGAATGTCGATCCCAATTACGCTGTCGCGTACGCGGGAATGGCAGACTGTTATCTGCTCCTGCCTCTCTACGGCGGCGGTGTGCCCACGGAAATGTATCCGAAAGCGACCGCGATGGCGCAAAAAGCCATCACCCTCGATCCGAGTCTGGGCGAGCCGCACGCATCGCTGGGACTCGTTCACGCGCTTTTCGATTTCGACTTTCCCGCTTCGGTTCGTGAGTTTGAGGAAGCAATTCGGCTGAATCCCAATTACGCAATCGCGCATCACTGGTTCGGCGATTCCGTACTTCCAGCGCTGGGAGAATTTGATCGCGCGAATGCCGAAGCGCAACGCGCCCTCGAACTTGATCCGCTCTCGATCGTCAACAACACCGACTCTGGAACCGTTTACTGGATCACGGGCCGTTACCAGGAAGCGGTCACGCAATTCAAAAAGGCAATAGAAATGGATCCGCGCAATTATACTGCGCGCTGGGGTCTTGGGCAGGCGCTCGAGCGGATCGGCGATTTGCCCGGCGCCATTGCCGAATATGAAAAGGCAACTCAGCTTGATGATGATCCCTTGCCGCTCGGTTTGCTTGGTGCTGCAAAAGCGAAAGCAGATGACCGAACGGGAGCTCTCAGCATTTTGGATAAACTTCAGGAAATCGCGAAGCAGCGTTATGTCGCTGACTATTCATTTGCTCTCATTCATCTGGCGCTCGGCCAAAAAGACGACGCTATGAAATGGCTCGAGTCGTCCTACGCAAAGCACCAGCCGGACCTGAATTGGGTACGCGTCGATCCTGACCTGCGTCCACTGCACGGCGACGCGCGTTTCGAAGCGCTGGCCGAGAAGATCCTTCCCGCGAGAGAATTCAAGGGCTCGATCGCCTTCAAATGAACAGCTGGAATTTTTTCGCCGAGCTAAAGCGGCGCAACGTTTACAAAGTCGCGATTGCCTACATCGTTGGCGGCTGGGCGCTCTCGCAGGGAATCGCGCAGGTTTTTCCAGTCTTCGACATTCCGAACTGGGTGATCCGTCTGATCGTCTTGCTCATAATAATAGGGCTGCCGATCGCGCTCGTTCTCGCGTGGACGCTCGAGATAACGCCGGAAGGAATCAAACGCACCGAAACCGCGGACGCGATGCCGGCGGCAACCCGAAAGAAAAAACACGCCTGGATTTATGTCGTTGTCATTGGCGCTGCT
>QHMS01000277.1 GCA_003217895.1 Verrucomicrobiota bacterium | reverse complement strand
ACCGCGAGAGTTGGTCCGCGAGTAGAATCGACCGGCTGACGAGGGCCCGCTTTCGCCGGCCATAAATCCATCCCGTAATACGTGGTATCCTGGCTGATCAAATTAATCTCGCGTACTCGTTCACTAACGAGTCCACGAATTTCTGCGAGCACAGATTGCAGAGGACGACTGCGATGTTTCCCGCGCATTTGTGGAATCACGCAAAAACTGCACGGATGATTGCAGCCTTCCGCAATCTTTACGTAAGCGAAATGCGCTGGTGTGAGCCTGAAGCGGGTCGTGTCGTAGTCGGGAATATAAGTGGGGCGCCGCTCCGCGAATGAAAGATCGATATCGCCGTTTGTAGAAGAAACGCCCAACGCCGAACGCTCAACGTCCAACTGTCTGTCTTGGGCGTTGAGCGTTGGACGTTCCCTTAAAATTTTCTCCGCAATTTCACCAAGCTGCCCGACTTGATCGAGCCCAATAAAGGCATCCACCTCCGGCATCTCCCGGCGTAGTTCTTTCGCGAAGCGTTGTGACATGCAGCCGCTGACGATCAGTTTCTGATCCGGCCGCCGATTTAAACCACGCTGCTGATGCGCTTCCAGAATCGCCTCGATGGATTCTTCTTTTGCTGAATCAATGAAAGCGCACGTGTTGATCACGAGGATATCGGCGTCCTCCGGCTGCGATGTAATTTCCATCCCGCGCTGTAACACGCTTCCCAGCATGATTTCGGCATCGACTAGATTTTTGGCGCAACCGAGGCTGATCATGCCGACCTTCGGTTTACGACCGAGGCAGGTCGTAGTCATTGTCTTCATATTGGCCTAGAAAAGATCCAGCGCTCAACGTTGAACGCCCAACGCCCAACCCCCAATTGTCTGCTTATCGAGGTTTAACGTTGGACGTTGAGTGTTGGGCGTTTTCTTAAGTCATCCTGGGCTGCCGTTAATTCACTGTCACGTCTTGATCGCCTTCTTCCAGCGCCTGGCCGTTTTTCGTGATCTTAACGGCGTCAGGATCGAGAACTCGAATCGAGACATGCTTGCCCTGAAATTCAACCGCCCCATCAGTCGGCGACATCCAGCGTTCGAACGCGGGCTTGCCGTTCTGATCGCCTACGGTCACTCTCACGTACGTTCTTTTAAGCGGGTGGATAGCGACGCGATTCTGGTCGCTTGATTCTCCCGGCGATGTACTCGGTGTCTCTTCCGCTTTGGCGAGCTCCTCCCGAGTCACAGGCTTGGCTCGACGCACCTCCGGCTCCCTGGGCATTACGCCAGCCGCCACCACCGAATTCGGTGCGGTCGTCGGCGCCCCGGAAGCGTTCGGCGTTGTCGCGACCGACGGAGCAGCGGCAACATTACTTTGCGAAGCTTGAGTCGCTGCAGGCGAAACAGGCAGTGCGCTTGGCGATGTCTGCGCGGTCGGCCCCCCTCGCCCCGGTGCGAGCCGCTGCACATTGAGAACCAGTTTCATTAGCAAAAAGCCGAACACCAACACCACGATCCCGACGATGAATGGCATAGGCGAAACGCGATCGCCGCGACCGACGGCCGCAGGACGGCGCGGACGCCGCGGCACAACTGGTGCACTGACTGGCTTCTCAGGGCGATTCTCTTGAAGGTATGAGTAGCCATCGACCGTCACGCGCTCTGAATCTTCGAACGCGTCGAGATACGGCGTGACATCAACATCCAAAAATTTCCCGTAGATGAGCAGAAATCCTTTTGCGTACGCCAGACTCGGAAATTGGGAAAAATCATCCGCCTCAATCTCCGCAAGCCGGGCCGGACGAATCTTCGTCATCCGCGCCGCTTCATCGAGCGTGAGATTTCTCGCGCGCCTCGCCTCCTGAAATTTTTTACCAAGCCCTTCTATCGTCATGAACGCGAAAATGCCGGCTAAACGGCAGCATCGAGATCGACCAGAATCTCGCGTGGTTTTGCGCCTTCGCCAGGCCCCAAAATACCGCGCTGCTCCAGAATATCAACGATGCGCGCCGCTCGCGTGTAACCAAGCCGGAGCCGGCGCTGAAGCAGTGAAGTGGAAGCGCGTTTTTCCTGTCGAATTATTTCGAGACATTTCTCGACCAGCTCTTCATCTTCGCTGGTCACCTCTTCTTCCGGCGGGGCCGTGGATTGAAGCTTCTCATGCATTGCGGTGTCAAAAGCAGGCGGGCTTTGTTTCGAGACGAATTCAACCAGACGATGAATTTCTTCATCCGTTACCAGCACGCCTTGCGCACGAATGAGACGCGAAGCGCTCGGAGGCAGATAAAGCAGGTCGCCCTGTCCGAGCAAACGATCCGCGCCGTTTTCATCGAGGATCACCCGACTGTCGATCTTGGAGGCGACCTGGAACGCGATTCGACTTGGAATATTCGCTTTGATCACGCCGGTAATAACGTCCGCGCGCGGCGTTTGCGTGGCCACAATCAGATGAATGCCAGCGGCACGCGCCATTTGCGTGATTCGCGCAATCGCGGTCTCAACGTCCGCCGGCGCGGTTTGCATCAGATCAGCTAGCTCATCAATGATCACGACGATGTAAGGAATTTTGTCGGGGATTTCTTCTGTAGCGGCAGCCGTGTCGGCTGCATTCGAAAATCTTGCAGGCGACACGCCTGCCTCTACAGATTCATCTGCAGGCTCGGTCACTTTCTTTTTCTTTGGCCGCCCATTGAACCCGACGATGTTTCGCACGCCTACCCGGGCGAACATTTTGTACCGCTGTTCCATTTTATCGATTAACCATCGCAAGGGGAGCAGCACTTTTTTTGGGTCGGTTACAATCGGAAAGGCCAGATGCGGGAGCGCGCTATAGGCCTGCATCTCGACCATCTTCGGATCAATAATCACAAATTGCAGTTCTTCCGGTGTGAAGCGAAACAGCATGCTGGCAATCAGCGCATTGACACAAACGCTTTTCCCGCTGCCAGTGGTACCGGCCACCAGCAGATGCGGCATTTGCGCCAAATCGGTGATGATCGCCTTACCGTAAACATCTTTGCCGAGCGCCAGCGGAATTTTCGCGTGCGCTTTTGCTTCTTCCCAACCGGGCGATTGCAACATTTCGCGCAGTTTCACGGTGACTTTGCGAGTATTCGCCAGCTCGATGCCGACCGTGTCTTTGCCGGGAATCGGCGCGAGAATATTGATCCGCTCGGCGCGTGTCGCGCGAGCGAGGTCTCGCTCCAAGCTCACAATCTTGTCCACACGCACGCCCTTTGCCGGATACACTTCGTAGCGCGTGATCGTCGGTCCCTTGGTGATGTCTCCCGGCGCGACGGCAATGCCGAATTGCGCCAGCGTATCAATCAGGATTTGCCGCACCTCCTCTAATTCAGAAGGATCCGTGGCCGCGCGGCCTTCGAGACTATGCTCATCGAGCAGATCCAATCCTGGCAACACGTAATCTTCCCAGCTGGATGCAGCGCTGGTCGCGCTGGAATCCGCTTTTGCTTTTTCCTCACTTGCGCGCAGCTCAGCAAGAGACGGTTTTCTGGCAAGCCGCGTAAGGTGCTCACTTGGCAACGCAGTTGTATCAACAACCTTCGGCTCCGGCCGATTTGTCAGTTCCTCCGGCGAAATGGTCGCCCCGACCGGCTCAGGCACAGGCATGCCTTTCCTTTTCAACGCCTTTTCGTACATGCGCCGCTCCTTGGCCAGTTGCCTCTCTCCGATCTCCAGTTTCCCTTTGAGATCGGCTTTGCGCAGTCTGCGGCGCAATTGCCATTCGCGCAGGGTTGCCCCAAGCCGCCGCGTCGCGCCGACTGTCTCGCGAATAAGATGAATTGGGCGCAGTCCCGTCACTAAAATCAGCGTGGTCGCATAAATTCCCACCAGGAGAATAAGCGAGCCGACGGGGCCAAGCGCGGCGCGAAGCAGGCCACGGTGTTCATCGGCCAAGCGATATCCGATCAGGCCACCAGGTCCTTGAATGTCCACGGGCACCTTCAACCCGAGCAAGTGGCTGATGTCCCATACCTGGTCGAGGCATGCACCAGAAACGATGAACAAAACGATCCAAGGGATTCGCGGCACCGCACGCAACCGCGGATGGAACAATTTCGCTACGCCGAAACCGAGTAGAACCGCCGCCAGGAGCAGCGAAGCGAAAACGCCAATGGTTTGATAGCAAATGCCTGCCACAACTGCGCCTACGGGCCCGATGAAATTTTGCGCAGGATGATTCGCTGGCGAGACACGGCTAAACCAAATCCAGGACGGTATATCTTTGGGCGTATAGGAAATCAGCGCAAAAAAAAGCAGCGTGCCGATAAAAAGCAGAACGAGAGCGAAGACTTCGTTCCAAGCGCTATTTCTGTCCGTGCGGGCCACCGCGTCTGATAGTAATCCTACCGCCGCGTCTTTCAATCATGTTGTGAAAGCGCTCGCCGCGGCGAGCGCCTGCGTTTAACTCAAACGTCGCCACTACCGCGCTTTCATCCTTGCGCGCTTCACCGGAGACTGATAACTGTGGCAGCGCATTATGGCTCGTTTCTTCCGCCGTGGGGTCATCGTTGTTGCGCTCGGCACGCTCCTCTTTTGTATATCCTGCGAAAAACATCCGCTCGGCCAGATGCCGGACGTCCAGCGGGAACAGCCCGATCCAGCGAAAAAAGTCTGGTCGCACGCGGCGGAAAAAAATTCTGACGAACCTTCGACTTCCACCAGCCCGGCTGAAGTTGTTCCTCACGAAGCTCGTTAGGCAAAAGAAATCACATGGACAGGTCCAAACACGAATACCTCACGTCGCCGCCGAATCTCACCGGCATGCCGCCGGGAGTGCCGTACATCATCGGCAACGAAGCGGCGGAGCGCTTCTCCTACTACGGGATGAAATCGGTGCTGACCGTTTTCATGGCGCATTACATCTTGAATCAATCGGGTGTGCTCGCGCCGATGAGTTCGAACGAGGCGTACATGTACACGCATTACTTCGTTTTCGGCGTTTACTTTCTCCCGATTCTCGGCGCGATCATTGCCGACGGTTTGCTCGGCAAATATTGGACCATCCTGTCGCTCTCGCTCGTTTACTGCCTGGGCAATCTTACGCTCGCCTGCATGGCCACTTCCTGGGGGGTTGCCATCGGGCAACGGACGATGCTCGCAATCGGATTGTTCCTGATTTGTTTGGGCGCCGGTGGAATCAAGCCGTGTGTCTCGGCCAACGTTGGCGATCAGTTCGGCGAATCGAACAAGCATCTGCTATCAAAGATGTTTGGCTGGTTTTATTTCTCGATCAACGCCGGATCTTTCATTTCGTCGATCCTCTGTCCGTGGTTGCTTGCGAATCCGAAGTACGGTCCCGGCTGGGCGTTTGGAATTCCCGGCATAGCGATGGTCATCGCTACTTTGTTTTTCTGGGGCGGCCGCAAGAAAATGGTGCACGTGCCGCCAGCGGGGATTACTTCTTTTTTTGGCCGAGAAACTTTTAGCAAGGAAGGCCTTCTCACGCTTGGTCGCATCGCGATGGTGTACGTTTTCATTTTAGTCTTCTGGGCGCTTTGGGGCATGAGCAATGGCGCCGAATGGACATTGCAGGCCGAGAAAATGAATCTGCATTGGATGGGCATGGATCTGATCGCCGCTCAGGTCCAAACGGCGAACCCTATTCTGATTTTGATTTTTATTCCGCTGGTGAACTACGTGATTTATCCGGCGATCAACAAAGTTTTCGCGCTCACGCCGCTGCGAAAAATCGGAATCGGCCTTTTCATTACCGCGCTCTCTTTTGTCGTTATCGTGATGATTCAAGGGTGGATCGACGCCGGCCAGAAGCCGAGTATCAACTGGCAACTCCTCGCCTACGTCATTCTCACGCTTGGCGAAGCGATGGTTTCAATCACGGGTTTGGAGTTTTCCTATACTCAGGCGCCGAACACGATGAAAAGCTCGGTGATGGCGTTGTGGCTTCTCACTGTCGCCTCCGGTGAACTCTTCGTCGGCCTGGTCAATAAATGGATTTTGGGCGCGGGCGCCGCGCACAAGATCAACGACTATCAGTACTTTACTTTTTTTACCTGGTTGATGTTCGGAGCCGTCGTCGTTTTCACCATCGTCGCTTGTTTCTATAAGGGACGCACTTACCTGCAATCGCAACTGACACTGGATGAAGTCGCCACGGAGCCGATTCTTCACGGCGGCACGCCCAGTTGAGATCGACTCGAAAATTATGGTGACGGGGCAGCAGTGCTGCCGTTGAGGATAGATGAGCAGAATAAAATGGCTGTTCATCGGTCCGGATGGTCTCCGCCACGGCTGGCGATTTCTAATTTTCGTCGCAGCAATTGTTCTTGTAGCTCAATTCCTGGAACAACGGGCAATCGCGTTCCTCGGGGCGAAACTGCATATCGATCGGAGCGCGTTGAGCGCGTCGTCGATCATTGTTGGTGACGGGTTCGATTTGATCGTGGTTCTGATCGTG
>QHMS01000263.1 GCA_003217895.1 Verrucomicrobiota bacterium | reverse complement strand
CGTCTCCAATAGTTGAAGAAGTGTTTCACCTGTTACACCGCGCTTCTTCAGCGCCTTCTCGAAAATCCTCCGAAATTGCCGCTCGAGAAGTCCATATTGATAGCGCAGCTTCTGTTTTTCGCCGAGCGCAATCGCGTACTCCGATTGTTTGCGCCGGGAACCTCTCGGGCCGTGCTGCCCGGGTGGATAGTTTTTTCTCTCCAACGCCTTGGAGGAACCGAAAATCGGCACCCCGTAGCGCCGGCTCACTCTCGTTTTTGGTCCTGTGTATCTGCCCATGGGATGCGTTGAAGAGTTGAATCGTTAAAGGGTTGAAGCGTCAGACGCGGCGTTGTTTCGGCGGACGACAACCGTTGTGCGGCACGGGAGTGACGTCGCGGATAACCGTCAGATCGAGTCCGATTGCCTGCAAGGCGCGCACCGCGGATTCGCGGCCGGCTCCCGGCCCTCTGACTAAAACTTCCACTTCTTTCAGTCCGTGGCCCATGGCCTGCCGGGACGCGTCCTGCGCGACCATTTGCGCTGCGTACGCCGTGCTCTTGCGCGAACCCTTGAAGCCTACCTTGCCGGCGCTCGACCAGCCGATCACGTTGCCTTTCATGTCGGTAATGGTCACGATAGTGTTATTGAAGGTCGCCAGCACGTGCGCAATGCCTGAGTGAACGTTTTTGCTGCCTTTGGCTTTGACGATCTTCGCTTTCTCAACGTCAGGCGAAAGTGAAAGGCTTTCCGAAGCTGCTGCGGCTGGGGCTGGCTGTTCTTTTTTTGGCTTGGCTGGTCTTTTGGAAGGTTTGGCTGCGTCAGCCTTTGAAGCTGGCACTTTGTCGCCTTCCTGCGACTTTGAAGCTGGCGCCTTCTCGCTATCCTGAGACTTTGAACCTGGCGCCTTCTCGTCTTGCTGCGAAGCTGCCGAAGCCGGCGTTGGCTTCGACTCCTCTGTTTTCGGTTCTTCCGGAGTTGGATCGGTTAGACTCTCTGGCTCAGCCATAATTCTAATTAGCCGTTAAACTTTGCCGGCTTTAGCTTCCGGGTTGCGGATCACACCGACGGTTTTGCGCGGCCCCTTGCGCGTACGGGCATTTGTGGAAGTGCGCTGCCCGCGCACGGGCAGGCCTTTCCGGTGACGGATCCCTCGATAAGAATTGATTGCCTGCAGACGTTTCAGGTTACTTTGCACGTCGCGACGGAGATCACCTTCAATCTTGATCTTATTGTTCGTAATGGCGTGAATGATTTCGTTCAGCTGCTGCGGCGTAAGATTTTTCGCGCGGATGTTCGGGTCGATGTTGGTCTGCTCAAGAATGCGTCTGGCTGTGCTAAAGCCGATTCCGTAGATGTAGGTGAGCGACGCTTCGATGCGTTTGTCAGCTGGAATTTCAACTCCTAATAGTCTTGGCATAACTAATCACTAATCATTTCTGACCTATCATCCTTGCCTTTGTTTATGGCGCGGGTTCTTGCAGATCACGCGCACGACGTTCTTGCGCTTCACGATCCTGCAACTGGCACAAAGTCTTTTTACTGATGGTCGTACTTTCATAATAATCCAGGGAAATTACCCGTGGCGTCTGACACCGACACCCTACAGCGTCATTTTTGGCGATAAGTAATTCGCCCCTTCGACAAATCGTAGGGTGAAATCTCTAGCATAACTTTGTCGCCTGGCAAGATCCGAATGAAGTGCAACCGCATTTTCCCGGAGATATGCGCCAGAACACGATGGCCGTTGGCCAGCTCAATCCGAAACATGGTATTAGGCAGCAACTCGACGACTGTGCCTTCTACTTCAATTGCGTCTTTGCGCGCCATGTCAGAATTTCCGGATCATCCTTTGTGATCAGGACGGTGTGCTCAAAATGCGCCGATGGCATTCCATCCGCTGTTCGCACAGTCCATCCATCGTCGAGCAATCTGACGTCGGAAGTGCCAATGTTAATCATCGGCTCGATTGCCAGCGTCATGCCTGCTTTTAATTTCGGACCGCTGCCGCGTTTACCGTAATTGGGAATTTGCGGTTCCTCGTGCATTTTTCGTCCCACTCCGTGTCCAACAAATTCGCGCACGACTGAAAAACCAAACCGGCGCGCTTCATCTTCGATTTCGGCACAAATGTCACCCACCCGCCGGCCTTCGCGGGCGACGCCGATTGCACGCGCGAGCGCATTTTCGGTGACGCGCAGCAGTTGATCGGTGCGTTCGTCAATGATTCCGACGGGAACAGTCGTGGCGTTATCGCCTACCCAGCCATCCTGAATGATGCCGATGTCCAGCTTCACAATTTCGCCATATTGAATGCGCCGTTGGCTGCCGATGCCGTGAACCACTTCGTCGTTAAGCGAGATGCAAATGTTGCCCGGGAAAACGCGGTGCCCCATCCGATAACCCAGAAATGCACTCTTCACGCGGGCCTCGCTCATGAAGTCCGCTGCTGCTTCGTCCACCTCTTTGGTCGTAATACCAGGGCGAATCAAATCGCTAACGCGGTCGAGAATGTCGCTCGCAGTGCGACATGCCTGCCGCATTTTCTCAATTTCCCGGGCGTTTTTGATCGGAATCATCGTTTGTCTTCAATCAGTCGCGAGATGTCGCTAAAGACCCCTTCGCGATCGCGATTACCGTCGATCCGATGCAAGACCGACATTTTTTCATAAAAGCACGCAAGTGGTTCGGTTTTGGTGCGGAATTCTGCCAAGCGGGTTTGCAACACGCTCAGATCATCGTCATTGCGGCGCTCTAAGTGGCCATCGCAATAGGGACATACGGGACGATTAGCAAACTGTGCGCTCGACGAGCTGGTCGTAAAACCACATTCGCCGCACTGAAGCCGGCCAGCAATGCGGTCAAGCACAGTCTGCTCCGATACCTCGAGCCAGATCACTAAATCCAATCCAGAGCGTAGTCTGGCCAAAATCGACATTAAACCCTCGGCCTGTGGCAGTGTCCGCGGGAAACCATCGAAGACGAACCCGTGGCTACCATGCAGACGCAACCAGTCCTCGATCAGTTCAATAATGATCTTGTCCGAAACGAGTCCGCCGCTTTGCAGCACTTCAGCAGTCTCCTGCCCCAAAGGCGTTCCCAGATCGCGTTCACGGCGCAAGATCGCGCCCGTCGAAGTGACAGGAACGCCGAACTGGCGCGTAATCATTTCCGCCTGGGTTCCTTTGCCGGAACCGGGCGCACCAAGAAGAACGAGCCGCCTTTTCACCTATCGCCCGTAAAGAAAAAAGGCGACCCCGGCGATCACGAGGACCGCGATCCCCACATAAAGCCACATCAATGTTCCGCTGGCTGCCGCCTCGCCGCGAACGTAAGTGCCACGATCGAAGGCTCGCCCCCGGATTCGTCCCTTGCGCAAAAAGCCGTCGTAATGCCGCTGAATCAGGTGCGTTTCCACTTGCCGCATAGTGTCAAGCATGACGCCCACAATGATCAACAAGCTGGTGCCGCCGAAAAATTGCGCTGTAATGATAGGCACATTCAACCACTGACTGAGGAGACTTGGAAAGACCGCGATCAGCGTCAGGAAAGCCGCGCCAGCAAACGTGAGTCGCGTCATCGTGAAATCAAGAAAGTCGGCAGTCGGTTTTCCTGGACGCACACCCGGAATGTAACCGCCGTATTTTTTAAGATCATCCGCGATTTGAGTCGGTTGAAATTGCGTGGCAACCCAGAAGTAACTGAAAAAGAAAATCATTCCTGCAAGAACGACATAATGGAGCCAACCTGTGGAAAGCGCGGCGGCGATGCGCGCGGCTGTAGGGCTGCTTCTGAATCCGTACTGAACAATGGTCGCAGGAAAAAGAAGCAGCGCCCAGGCAAAAATGATCGGCATCACGCCGGCGTAATTTACCTTCAGAGGCATGTACTGCGTCTGGCCGCCGTACATTTTCCGGCCCACCACGCGCTTCGCATACTGCACAGTGATCTTGCGCACGCCCTGCGTGATCGCAATCACCGCAGCGATGACGACGATCAACAGGAACACCAGCAATACGAGGACCATCGGATTTACCTGGCTCGAGCCTGTTTGTGCCGAAGGCACAAACGTCTTCCACGCCTGTGCGAGCGCAGCGGGGAGACGCGCAACGATGCCAATCGTAATAATGAGCGATATTCCGTTGCCGATACCGCGCTCGGTAATTTGATCGCCCATCCACATCAGTAACAGTGTACCGGTCGTCAGGGAAATCACCGTTATGATTCGAAATCGCCACCCAAGGTCGTCCACTAACGGGATGCCGAGGTTCCTGATGGTGTCAGTGATCCCCGGCAGCATGGTATGATACGATTCAGGATGCTGAAACGAAAGCGCCAGCAGATAGCCTTGGAAAATGCACAGCCCAACTGTCGTATAGCGGGTCAACTGCATGATCTTCTGCCGTCCGCCGTCTTCGCGCGCCAATCTGCCAAGTTGCGGAATCACTGCGGTGAGCAACTGCATCATGATCGATGCGCTGATGTACGGCATGATCCCCAAAGAAAAGACTGCGCAGTTTTCAAGTGCGCCGCCACTGAATAGGTTGAAAAGAGCTGCCAGACCGCCGCCAGTCCGCTGGCTCAACGACGTGCGAAACCATTCCTGCAGCACAGCTTGGTTAACTCCCGGAGTCGTAATCGCAGCGCCCAAACGCACAATCACCACTACCGCCAGCGTAAACAAAATGCGCCGCCGCAGCTCCGGTATCTTGACTGTGTTTAGGAACGCCGAAACCATCCGCTAAATCTGGATTATTGCCTGCCGAGACGCTAGCTCTCCTGAGATGTTTTCTTCTTTGCTCGCGACTTCACTTTGGCGTGCATCCGCCTCGACGACTTTTTCTTTCGTGCTGCCTGTAAGGCGGGTTCAGCTGACCCTTCGCCCGTCGAGAGCCCAGGCTGCTCAGCGGCATGGATTAGACCTGCATTCGGTGCGCCTCTCTCGCGCAGCGAAATCGTTCCCCCAGCCTTCTCGATTTTTTCCCGTGCTGCCGCACTGACTTTGTCGGCTTCCACCTTCAGGCCATGTTTCAATTCGCCGTCACCAAGGATTTTTATTCCTACGAAATGACCGCGGACAAGATTCGATTTACGTAGCAATTGTTCATTTACAACGCTTCCGGCCTCAAATTCATTGAGGTCGGCGAGGTTCACAATCGCATAACGCTTGTGAAAGGCCGCATTGTTGAACCCGCGCTTGGGCAATCGTCGAATCAGCGGCATCTGCCCGCCTTCGAAGCCCAGTCGAATGCTCCCACCCGAGCGCGCCTTTTGCCCTTTATGACCCTTGCCACTCGTCTTGCCGTGCCCCGAGCTCTCACCACAACCCAGGCGCTTGACGCGATGTCGCGATCCTGGCCGTGGTCGCAAATTATGAAGACGCATCATGTTGGTCGCCCTTTCCATCGCTAAAGTGAATTCCGCGCGCTTTAAAAATTTCGTCTCGTCGGCGAAGGGATCGCAACGCGGCGATCGTCGCCTTGACTACGTTGGCGTGATTACTTGAGCCGAGCGACTTGGCCAGCACGTCGCGAATACCAGCCGCCTCAGCTACTGCGCGTACGCCTCCACCGGCGATAACCCCAGTTCCCGGCGATGCGGGACGCAGCAGTACCCGGGCTCCATCGAATTCGCCGATCACTTCGTGCGGTATCGTGTTTTCATTCAATGAAACTTTTTCCATCGATTTGCGCGCTGCCTCGGAAGCCTTTCGAATAGCCTCTGAGACTTCGTTGGCCTTGCCAAATCCGCATCCCACTTTCCCATCGTGATCTCCCGCCACGATCAACGCGCTGAAGCTAAAACGCCGACCACCCTTCACAACCTTGGCGCAGCGGTTGATAAACACGACTTTCTCGGTCGTATCGCCCTTAGCTGCGGGAGTCCTATCTGGTCTGCGCGAGTCTGGCCGCCTGCCTGAAGTCGTCTGAGCCATGAACTAAAATTTTAACCCGGTTGCGCGCGCTGCTTCTGCTAATGCCTTCACTTTTCCGTGATAAAGAAATCCACCGCGATCAAAAACGACGCGCTCGAGTTTCTTCGCCAGCGAACGTTCCGCGATTGTCTTGCCGATCAATTCTGCCGCAGCCTGGTTCGCAGCCGCTTTATTCTTGGCAAGTAACGATTGTTCTGTAGTAGACGCAGCCGCCAGTGTCCGTCCGGCGTCGTCATCGATCACCTGGGCATGAACATGTTTGCCAGAGAAATGAACTGCCAGCCGCGGCCGTTGCGCCGTGCCTGCGACTTTTTTCCTGATCCTTCGATGAACGCGCTGCCGCGCTGCCTTACGGGTCGTCGTCGCCATACTATTGAACGGTCTTGCCCACTTTGCGACGAATCTGCTCGCCCGCGTAGCGAACGCCTTTGCCCTTGTACGGTTCAGGAGGATAGAAGCCACGAATGTCCGCCGCCACCTGTCCAACCAGTTTCTTATCGGCGCCCTGGATTGTGATCTTCGTGTTGTCCGTGACTGTGATTTTGATGTCCTTCGGAATTGAAAATTGAACTGGATGCGAAAAGCCGAGGCTTAAGTTAATGGTTGATCCCTGCACGGCAGCCCTGAAACCGACTCCTTCTATCTCGAGTTGTTTGGTGAACCCTTCGCTCACTCCCTGCACCATGTTGTGCACCAAGCTGCGGGAGAGTCCGTGCAACTCTTTCACGCCGCGCGTTTCCGCTTCGCGCACCACGGACACCCGGTTCTCCTCGAGGCTCGCGCGGATGTCGCGCGGCAGTTTCCAGTGGAGTTTTCCCTTTGGCCCTTCCACCGACACCGCTCCGTCACCGCCAATGGTCACCTTAACCTTTTCGGGAATCTCGATCGCTTTATTTCCGATTCGTGACATAAATTTGGTGATTCGTTAAAACGTTACAATGGTAAATCCCTACCAGACGTAGGCCAGCAGTTCTCCGCCCACTTTTTGTTTTCTCGCTTCGCGCCCCGACAAAATACCGTGGGAAGTGGAGAGAATCGCGAGGCCCATTCCACCCAGCACTCGCGGGATTTCATGCGCGCCAACGTAACGGCGCAATCCCGGGCGGCTCACCCGCCGCAATCCTGCGATGGCGCTCGATCGGTTCACAAGCTTATTCATTATTTTGATGCGCGGATGCGCAGCGCTCGTATCGATCGAGTAGTCGGTGATATAGCCTTCATCTTTCAAGATCCGCGCAATCTCAGCCTTGATTTTCGAGTACGGAATGAGCATCTCCGGTTTTTGCGCACGCGTGCCATTGCGGATACGCGCCAATAAATCGGCAATAGGATCAGTAACAGTGCTCATCAAAAAATCAGGCGGGTTGCGCGGCGGGCTTCTTTGCCCGGTCGCTAAACGGCATGCCCATTTCGCTCAACAGCGATTTGGCTTCCGCATCCGTTCGTGCCGTGGTGACGATTGTAACATCAAATCCGATGTTGCGCTTGATTTTATCAAGCTCGATTTCAGGAAAAATCGATTGATCCGAAATTCCGAGCGTGTAGTTGCCGTGGTTGTCAAAACAACGCGGAGAGACGCCGCGAAAGTCGCGAATGCGGGGCAACGCGGCCTTGATGAAGCGCTCCAAAAATTCGTACATGCGTTCTCCGCGCAGGGTCACCTTGGCGCCGATGGCCTGACCTTTTCGTAATTTGAAATTGGAAATGCTTTTCTTGGCCAGGGTCTCCACCGGGCGCTGGCCAGTAATCAACGCAATCTCGGCTTTTGCTTCTTCCAGCGCCTGCTTCACATCCGATTGCGACCCGATCGAGGTGTTGATCACCACTTTTTCGACCTTCGGAATTTGGTGAACATTTTTGTACCCGTGCAGCTTTTGCAGCGCAGGCATCACACG
Source organism: Verrucomicrobiota bacterium (assembly GCA_003217895.1). GTDB lineage: Bacteria > Verrucomicrobiota > Verrucomicrobiia > Chthoniobacterales > UBA10450 > Udaeobacter. The sequence goes on along the minus strand of QHMS01000263.1, from coordinate 8,051 downwards.
CTCTTTGTAATAGCGATGAAATTCGTTTTCCATTTTCAACAAAATGTCATTCTGAGCGAAGCAAAGAATCTCACAATCGACGCCTAGGCTTACCTGCGGGCTCCCTCGCTACGCTCGGGATGACAGGCTTGTTTTACTGTTCTCCATCATGCCGCTTTTTTTTCCGTCTCGCGTCTTGGCTTCTTTTGTTTCGCCGCTTTTTTCTCCACGTCCTTCTCGCGCTCGATCAATTTCACATTGGAAATATGAATGGGCCCCTCGCGCTCGGCGATTTTGCCGCTCGGATTGTCCTGCGATTTTCGAAGGTGCTTCTTGATAATGCGTACGCCTTCAACCAAGACACGCTGCTTTTCCGGAAACACCGCCAGGATCCGCCCTGAAGAACCGCGGAAATTCCCAGAGATGACCTCGACTTGATCGCCTTTTTTAACGTGACACTTGATTCGATTCATAAGACTTCCGGCGCGAGCGAGACAATTTTCATGAAGTTGCGCTCGCGCAACTCGCGGGCTACGGGCCCGAAAATGCGCGTGCCGCGCGGATTCAAATCTTTGTCGATAATCACGATCGCATTGTTATCGAAGCGAAGCAGAGAACCATCGTCCCTTCGGATGGGCTGTTTCGTGCGAACAAGAACTGCACGTACCACTTCGCCCTTCTTCACCGTTCCGGTTGCGCTGGCTTCCTTCACGTTCGCAGTGATCACATCGCCGATCCCGGCATAACGAGTGGATTTACCGATCACGCCAATCATCGTCGCCATGCGCGCGCCGCTGTTGTCTGCCACATCTAATCTGGATCGAAGTTGTACCATCGAAATCTTCCGCTGCCTCTGCTCTTCTCTCTACTTTTGGATGACCTCCACGAGACGCCACCGCTTGAGCTTGCTCAGTGGCCGCGTCTCCATGATGCGGACGGTGTCGCCGGTTTTCGCCTTGTTCTGTTCATCGTGGGCATAAAACTTTTTCATCTGCTTGACGATCTTCCCAAACTTGGGGTGCGGCACACGCGAGACTGTCCTCACCACAATCGTCTTGTTCATGCTGCTGGAAATCACTTCCCCGGTTCGTGTCTTGCGTGAACCGCGAGCCACGGACGCAGGCTGCTGTGAAGTAGCTGATGAAGGTTCTTGTTCGGCCATACTTTACTTTTTCTCCGACTGTTTAGTCCGCTCAGTCAGGACTGTTTCGAGCCTGCCAATGTCGCGCCGCAGTAAGCGCAATCTGCTCGGCCGTTCGAGCTGGCCACTCTGTTGTTGCAAACGCAGGTGCAGGCTTTCCTGGCGCAAGTCGCGTCTCTTGGTCAGCAACTCGTCCGTGCTCAACTCGGTGATTTCTTTCATTTTCATGATTCTTAAGCGGCCCTGACGTGGTGACGTGTGAGAAACTTCGTGCGTACCGGCAACTTGTCTGCAGCAAGACGCAGAGACTCACGCGCGACCGATTCCGGCACGCCGTCCAGTTCAAACAAAATGTTACCAGGTCGCACCGTGGCGACCCAGTACTCGGGCTGGCCTTTGCCCTTGCCCATGCGCGTTTCTGGTGGACGCGAAGTTACCGATTTATCCGGGAAAATGCGGATCCATAGTTTGCCCTTACGCTTCATGTTACGAGTGAGCGCGACACGCGCAGCCTCCAGTTGCGTGTTAGTGATCCAGGCGCGCTCGAGTGTCTGCAATCCAAACTCTCCAAAATCGATTCTCAGATTGCGCGAAGCGGTCCCCTTGCGGCTTCCCCGCTGGGACTTTCGGTACTTCACGCGTTTTGGCATCAATGGCATTTAAATTCCTCCTTAGACTTCAGCCGGAGCCGGCGGCGGTGGAGGCGGAGTAGCAGGCTGGGCCGCTGGCTCCTCCTTCCTACACATCCAACACTTCACTCCGATTTTTCCGTAAACGGTATTGGCTTCGGCAAACCCGTAATCGACCGGTGTTCGCAGCGTGTGCAGGGGAACTTTGCCTTCTCGATACCATTCCGAGCGCGAAATCTCGGCGCCATTGAGCCGGCCCGAACATCGCAGCCGAATTCCTTCCGCGCCAAAATCCATCGCGGTCTGCAGGGCTTTTTTCATCGCGCGGCGATAGGCAATGCGCCGCTCGATCTGCAACGCCACGTTTTCGGCGACGAGCTGCGCGTCAAGCTCGGGCGTTTTGATTTCCTGGATATCGATCTTGACCTGTTTGCCCTCGGCCATCTTGGAAATTTCTTCCGTCATCTTTTCGATCTCAGCGCCCTTTCGTCCAATCACAATCCCGGGACGCGCTGTGTGAATGGTCACGCGAATGGAATTCCACGCACGCTCTATCACAATTTTGGACACAGCAGCGAACTGCAGCTTCTTCTTTACGTAATTCCGAATCTTCAGGTCGCTGTGCAAAAACGACGGAAATTCCTGCGACGAGGCGTACCAGCGCGACCGCCAGTCACGATTCACGCTCAGGCGAAACCCCGTTGGATTAACTTTTTGTCCCATAAAAATTATTTCTTTGATTTTGTGCTCGCCTTCGGCTTTGCCGTTTTTTCATCAGGCGTAGTCGCCGCGCTTTCACTGGTCTCATCCTTAATTGCCTTCCTTGCCGCTTTCTTTTCCTGTTCCCGTTTTGCTTTCCGTGTTTCTCGGGTTTCAATTGGAATCTCGTTGGATAGGACGATGCGAATGTGACTGGTGCGTTTCTGAATGCGGCTTGCGCTGCCGCGGGCGCGCGCCATGATCCGCTTCAGCGTTGGCCCCTCACCGACAATCGCTTCCTTCACCACCAGCCCGTCTGGTTTAAGATTGGCGTTGTTTTCCGCGTTGGCGATCGCGCTCTTCAACGTTTTGCTAATGAGAAACGCCGCCTTCTTCGGCGTGAAAGTCAACAGGTCTAGTGCTGCTGAAACCGGCAGACCCTGGATCTCACGCGTGACTTCGCGCGCCTTAAGCGGCGAAATCCGCGCATACTTATATATCGATCTAACTTCCATTATCTTAAACTAACATCGGAGTGGGCATCCACCTGGAGGCGGTCCCCTACTTTTATTTTTCCCTTCTCGGAATCCATTTCTTGAATCACCGCACCGCAAATCTTCTGCCGCACATCGACTACTCGCAGTGTCGCGATCTTTCGATCATCGCGCATCACTCGCATCGGCATTCCAATTTTTACTCCTTGTTTTTCGCCAAGGTTGCCGACTACAAACGACCACTCCTCCTTCACGCTGATCACGCTTCCATCCATCAAGCTGGACTCGGGTAGCTCCGGCTCGCTGGTGGACTTTGTGATTAACGTGTTTGTGCTACGCAGCTGCGCCTCTATGTCCATTCGTGCCTTCGCATCGCCGGCCTGCGCCGTTTTCAAATAACACAATACCGCTTCATTGAGGCGCAACATCTGATCGTGATACTGGTCGCGCTCTTTTTGCGCCAGTTGAAGATCGCTCACCGCCGCGAGCAAACGCTGCTCCAGTTTCGCGCGATCCTTATTCGCGGAAGCCAATCCCAGCGCTTCCATTCGCAATTCCAAATCGGAATACTTGCGCCGAAGCTCTTCCGCTGCAGCATTCGATTCCGCCAGGCTGCTCGTCAAGGCCTTGAGCGATTCATGCGCAATAGACAATTGCTTCCGCAATTGATCGTTTTGCTCCAGCAACGGCTCCTCCTCCGCCGCCGGGTGCGCCGCGGTATCAATTTTGGATTCTGACAAAGAACTGTTCCCCTGTGCTTGCACTGCCGAAGCAGCCACCAAGCACGACCCCATTGTCAATCGCCAAATGCCGATTGCCAATTTAGAGCGGCTGCCACTCCGTCTTTTCAATTGGCAATTGGAAATTGGCAACTGGAAATTCCTTCTATTTCGTCACCTTCGCCGTATGCGAACCGTGTTTCTTAAACACACGCGTGGGCGAAAATTCGCCAAGCTTGTGACCCACCATGTTCTCAGTGACGAAAACGGAATGAAACGTCTTTCCGTTATGCACCAAAAAAGTGTGGCCGACAAAATCCGGCGTCACCATCGAGCGCCGCGACCAGGTTTTGATCGGTTTCTTGGCGCCCGAGCTGTTCATCTTATCGATCTTCTCCAGAAGATACGATTCGACGAAAGGTCCTTTCTTTAATGATCTAGCCATAAATTGCAAACTGATTTGTGATCGGTGATCTGTGATCAGTCAACAGAGCACCTGAAAGCGCGCCGGCGACGATCACTGATCGCAGATCACATTTTCTTCTTCGGCCGTTTCCTTTCCAAAATGAAACGATCGCTCGGTTTATGTTTGCTTCGCGTCTTAAATCCTTTCGCCAGTTGTCCCCATGGACTGACTGGATGATGACGGCCGCCTCCTCCTTTTGATTTGCCTTGGCCGCCGCCCATTGGATGATCGACCGGGTTCATCGCCACGCCCCGCACATGTGGCCGGCGCCCCTGCCAACGAGTGCGTCCGGCCTTGCCGCTCGACACGTTCATGTGATCGACGTTCCCCACCTGCCCAATCGTGGCGAAGCAGTTTTCGTGAATCCGTCGAATTTCGCCGGAAGGCATTTTCACCAGGGCGTAGTCCGCCTCGATGTTGGTTAGCGTCGCCTGTTGACCGGCGCTGCGCGCAACCTGGCCACCGCGACCCGGGGTCAATTCAATATTGTGAATGTTCGTGCCGAGGGGAATGGCACGAAGCGGCAGCGCATTTCCCAACTCAGGCGCAACATCGTCCCCAGCAGCAACCATCGATCCGACTCGAAGTCCGTTCGGCGCGAGAATATAACTCAACTCGCCATCCGCGTATTTGATGAGAGCAATGCGAGCGGAGCGGTTCGGATCGTACTCGATTGCGACAACCTCCGCTGAGACGCCTCGCTTGCGCCGTTTAAAATCGACCTTGCGATATTTCTGCTTGTGACCGCCGCCGATATGCCGTGACGTGAGCCGGCCGCGGTTGTTGCGTCCGCCGCTTTTTTTCTTCGACTCAAGGAGGCTCCTTTCAGGTCGCCACTTCGTGATTTCATCGAATGCGGGCAGCGACTTGAAACGCAGCGTCGGAGTGAGTGGGCGAAATTCTTTTAGTGCCATAACGTTCCCCTCATTAGACGAGATCGATCTTTTCGCCTTCCTTCAAGGTCACGATCGCTTTCTTCCATCGCGGCCGTCGTCCCAAGGGTCCGCGCACACGTCGCTCTTTGCCGGCGTAGTTACAGGTGTTCACATCCACGACGCTCTTCTGAAAGAGTCGTTCAACTGCATTCTTGATCTGAACCTTGTTTGCCTTGGGACTGACGCGGAAGACATACTTGTTCTGCTTCTCGCTCATTAACGTTGACTTCTCAGTCAACGAAGCGGTGTGAATGATCTCGTGCGGCTCGCTCATTTGGTTCTTTCCGCCAGTTGTTCCAGCGCCTTGTGCGTGACAAGAATCTTCTCGAAGGCGAGCAACTGTTCTGTGTTTACATCTGAGGCAGTGGCGAGCGTCGCAGGTTTGACGTTACGTCCGGATTTCAGGGTGTTCTGATCAAATGCATCCGAAATTAACAAAACTTTGCGTGCCTCCGTTTGCTTCTTTAGCAGCGCGACAAACGACTTCGTCTTGAGCTCTGGAACGACGAACTTGTCCACAGTCAGAACATCGCCTGCCTTGATCCGCTCGCTCAAAGCTTTTTGAAAGGCGAGACGCCGCACGGATTTTGAAATCTTTTTGGAGTAATCGCGCGGCTTCGGCCCGAATACGACGCCACCACCACGCCAGATTGGCGACGATTTGTAGCCGGCCCGGGCGCGACCGGTCCCTTTCTGTCGCCATGGTTTTGCTCCGGAAAGGTCCACTTCCGCTTTCGTCTTGGTGTTAGCCGACCCGGAACGGCGCGCCGCGCGCATGGCAACGACTACATCGTGCACAGCCTGTGTCCCGCGACCATCTTCGATGATGTCGATGTTCGCTTCCTTCGCTGCGGCTTTGGTCAAAACTTTCGCGCTCATTTTTTCTGCGCCAACTCAGCTATGGTTTTGGGCTTCTTCGCCTTCTCGTCTTCCTCGTGCTTTCGGTGCTCAGCATGTAGCGCGACTAACCGCTCCGGATGCTTAACAGCCGGCCGAACGACCACGTAACTGCCGTTCGCTCCAGGCACAGCGCCACTGATCAAAATGATTTTCTCCGATTCGCGCACCTGCATGACCTGAAGATTTTGAACTGTCACACGCTCGTCACCGAGGTGACCGGGCATTCCCTGGTTCTTCCAGATGCGTCCTGGCGTAGAACGATTGCCGACTGCGCCGATGCGCCGGTGTGTTTTAGAACCGTGCGCCGCACCTTGTCCATGAAAATTATGCTTTTTCATCACCCCTTGGAATCCTTTTCCTTTCGATCGTCCAATCACATCCACATAGTCGCCTGCCTGAAATTGTGTAACGCTCAAATTGATCTCGCCTTCGGGAAGATCAGTCCCCAGACGAAACTCGCGCACAAATCTCTGCGGCTCGACCCCGGCCTTCTTGAACTCCCCAAGCAACGACTTGGTAACGCGCGATTCCTTCTGCACGCGAAATCCAACCTGCACCGCCGAATAACCTTCGTTTTCTTCGGTCAACCGGCGCAGCAAAACGTTATCGCCAGCCGCGATCACGGTCACGGGACACAGTCGACCTTTGGCGTCGTAAACGCTGGTCATACCGATTTTTTGTCCAAGAAGTCCGATGCTCATGACCGTGCGATTGCAAATGTTTCAGAAGCGCCTCCGCTTAAATCTTAATCGTAATGTCAACGCCCGCAGGCAAATTCAGTTTCTTTAATTCATCCACTGTCTTGGCCGTCGGCTCGATGATGTCCAGGAGCCGTTTGTGTGTGCGAATTTCAAATTGTTCCATCGATTTTTTATCCACGTGCGGCGACCGATTCACCGTGAACTTCTCGATTAATGTCGGCAACGGAATCGGCCCGGCCACCCGTGCTCCGGTCCGTTTGGCGGTCTCCACGATCTCCACGGCGGATTGATCCAGCATGCGGTGATCGAACGCCTTCAATCGAATCCGAATGCGCTGACCATTGCTCATTTGGCCTCTTTCTGATCGAGAATGGCCGGAACCAGATTCGCCGGTACCTGCGCGAAATGTGATGGCTCCATCGAGTAACTAGAGCGACCCTTGGAAAGTGAACGAATGGCAGTCGCATAGCCGAACAGTTCCGCGAGCGGAACTTCGGCGTGAATGGTCGCCAGACCGCTGCGCGATTCGATGTTGAGAATGCTGCCACGACGCCGGCTCAAGTCACCGCAAATGTCGCCCTGATATTCTTCAGGCGTGATGTTTTCAACCTTCATGATCGGCTCCAGCAGAATCGGTTTGCCCTGTCTAAATCCATCTTTCATGGCGAAGATCGCCGCCATTTTGAATGCGAGCTCGCTGGAATCGACTTCGTGGAACGAGCCGTAAACGATATCGACCTCTACATCGACAACAGGGTAACCGCCCATCACGCCGTTGAGCACCGCTTCTTGGATGCCTTTTTTGACGGCAGGAATGTATTCGCGCGGAATGATGCCGCCGACGATCTTGTTCTCGACGACCAGACCCTTGCTGCGTTCCGCTGGACGCACGTCCACTTCCACGTGCCCGTACTGGCCGCGGCCGCCTGACTGCTTGATGAGTTTGCCGACGCCGTGCGCGCTGGTGGTGATCGTTTCGCGGTACGCGATTTGCGGCTTGCCCGCGTTGGCGTCCACTTTGAACTCGCGGAACATCCGGTCGCGGATGATTTCCAGGTGCAACTCACCCATCCCGGCGATGATTGTTTGGCCGGTGTCTTCGTGCGTATAAACCCAGAAAGTCGGGTCTTCTTCTGAAAGACGCTGCAACGCGGTCGCCATCTTCTCCTGATCCAATTTGGTCTTTGGCTCAATCGCCATCGAAATCACGGGATCGGGAAAAGACGGGGGCTCGAGAAGGATGGGATGGTCTTCATCGCAGAGCGTATCGCCAGTGGTAATATTTTTAATACCGACGATGGCGGCGATATCGCCGGAGTAGCAGGTCTCGATGTCTTCGCGTTTGTCTGCCTGGATCTGAATCAAACGCGAAATGCGCTCGCGCTTGT
>QHMS01000262.1 GCA_003217895.1 Verrucomicrobiota bacterium | reverse complement strand
TTTGCGCAGCGATGTGGCGCGGTTGCGCGCGCGCTATCGGGCAATTCTGCGGGAAGAAGTCCGCGGCACAGTGGCTGGAGCGGCGGAAGTGGATGAAGAACTGCGCTACCTGTGTCGCGTCTTGGCCGCAGCTTAAGAGCATGCGTAAGTTCAAAAGTGAAAGCAGAAGGTAACGCGGCAAATGCAGCCCACTCCCGAGCAAATTTCCACGTGTCCGACCTGCGGCGGCGCGCTTGAGAAAACTCATGGTAGCGGGCTTTGCTGCCCGGTTTGTCTGTTGCGCGCTGGAATCGGCGTCGAAGATTTGATTCCTGAAGCGCTGGAGAATTCGGCGACTTCGCGGCGTTTTGGGGTTTACGAGATTGAATGTCGCGAGGACGGAAGCCTTTACGAGCTGGGGCATGGAGGGATGGGCGTTACCTATCGCGCCATCGACACAACACTTCAGCGCAAGGTGGCGTTGAAAATCATAAGAGTCGGAGTCGCCACGCGAAGCACCGAAGCTCGGGAACGTTTCCTGCGCGAAGCGCGCGCTGCCGCTGCGCTGCGACACGAACACATCGCCACCGTGTTCCAATTCGGAATCTCCGAGGAAACAGGCCAGTTCTTCTACGCGATGGAATTGATCGAGGGCGACACGTTGGAGGAACGCGTTCGCCGCACAGGCCCGCTAAGTGTTCGCACGGCTATCGATATTGCCCAGCAGGTCACTTCTGCATTAGCCGCAGCGGAAAAGCGCACCCTCGTCCATCGCGATTTAAAGCCGTCAAATTTGATGCTGGTCTCGCCCGATGACGAAGAGCAAGGCGCCCCCACGGTGAAAATTATCGACTTCGGTTTGGCCAAAGTGCTCAATGCGCCGGTCGATCCGATGCACCTCACCCACGACGGCTTTGTCGGAACGCCAGCATTCGCCAGCCCGGAGCAATTCGAAAATTCCGCGCTGGACGTGCGTTCGGACATCTACTCGTTAGGCATTACGCTGTGGTTCGCACTTACAGGAAAAACGCCATTTGACGGGCACGGCTTCGAGGAGATTCGTCGCGCCCAGCAATCAGACGTGCTCCCCATCGAACAATTGAAGGCAGCGCGTGTTCCGTCTCGTCTGAAGTCGTTGTTCAAATCCATGCTCGCGTTCGAGCCCGCGGCGCGGCCCGGCACACAAGAATTGACAGCGGAATTGCGACGTTGCACCGCAGAGGTACGCGGCGAACGACGCGTCCGCGCGGGTCTCGCAGCTGCTGCTATACTAGTTCTCGCCGCAGCTGCACTTTCTATTCTTTGGCCGCTGTCGACCGGCCACAGGTCGGCGGCTGTGACTAAGAAACCGCCGTTGAACGTAATGGTGCCGGAGAAAAGTATTGCCGTGCTTCCATTTGAGAACCGGAGCGAAGAGAAACAGAACGCCTACTTCGCCGACGGAGTGCAGGGCGAGATCCTGACTGACCTGGCGAAAGTGGCCGATCTCAAAGTAATCAGCCGCACGAGCGTAATGCAGTATCGAAGCGACGCCCAGCGCAACGTGCGCCAAATCAGTCAGGAACTTGGCGTCGGGCATGTCGTGGAAGGAAGCGTTCAGCGCTCTGGCAACCGTGTGCGTGTCAACGTGCAGTTGGTCGATGCGCGCACGGACCGGCAGTTATGGGCGCAGACCTACGACCGAGATCTCGCAGATGTATTCGCGATTCAAAGTGAAATCGCAAAGGCGATTGCCACCGAGCTTGGTGCAAAGCTGTTGCCGAATGAAGAAAGTGAAATCCTGCGTCCCCCGACGAACGACGTCGCCGCGTTCGATCTGTACACCCAGGCCAGGAACCTTTTCTTAACTCCGAGCTTCAGCGTTGGCTCAAAACCGAGTTTGCTGGAGGCGGTCGATCTGCTCGACCAGTCAGTCGCGCGTGATCCATCATTTATCCGCGCATATTGCCAACTCGCCTTTACTCATGATGCGCTTTATTTCTTTGGTCACGACCATACACCGGTGCGCCTGGCCCTGGCGGAAGCAGCCGTTCAAGCGGCCTCGCGACTCAGTCCAGATGCAGGCGAAACGCACCTTGCTCGTGCGTGGAATCTTTACTGGGGATACCTCGATTACGACGGTGCTCTAGCTGAACTGGAAGTCGCCCGCGGAACTTTGCCAAATGATCCGCAGATATTGTTTCTTAGCGGCCTCATCCAGAGGCGTCAAGGGCACTGGGAAGAATCTACGCGAACCCTTGAGCGCGCCGCTGAACGCGACCCGCGTAATTCTAGTAGATATTTTGGGGTGTTGCAGTCGATTGCAGGAAATTATGCAACTCTCGGGCGCTATGCTGAACAACAACGGTGGTTGGGCCGAGTGCTTGCTGTCGAACCCAACGACGCCGTTACGAAAGTGATACTTGCTTCCGTCGATTTTGAGCAGAGAGCCGAAGCCCAGCCGTTGCATCAAACAATCGATTCAGTTCGGGTTACAAGTCCTGCTGCGGTGCCGAGTATCGTTAATCCGTGGCTCACGTTGGCATTAGCCGAACGCGATGCCGCAGCAGCAAAAGATGCCTTAATCGCAACAGGCGAAAATCCCATTCAGCTGGGAGACGATGTTTATTCTAATCGTCCATTTATGGAAGGTGTTATCGCCCGAATGACGAAGGATGATAGCAAAGCGCGGTCGGCTTTCACTGAGGCGCGCGTGGAGCAGGAGAAAGTTGTTAAGGCCCAACCAAATTTCGGCCCGCCGTGGTGCGTGATGGGTCTGATCGATGCTGCTCTCGGGCACAAGGAAGACGCGCTGCGCGAGGGGCGACGCGCGGTTGAGCTTCTACCGGTGGAAAAAGATGCAGTCAGAGGTTCGGCCATGATCAAGTACCTGGCGATGATCGCTGCCTGGGTCGGTGACAACGATCTCGCCTGCGAGCAGCTGGCCGTCGCGGCCCGCCCTCCACGCGTGGTCACCTATGGTCAATTGAAACTGCTCCCATTTTGGGACCCGTTGCGCGGCGAGCCATGTTTTGAAAAACTCGTCGCTTCTCTCGCGCCGAAGAAAACGAAACCCGAATCAAACACGAATCGACACTAATCGATTTTTTGAGAATTCGTGTCCATAGGTGGCTGAGGCTTCCGCACAAAGAAACAAAGGTGGATTCCACCTGTGACCTGATTGCGGAGAGCCTTCGTTTTTTTCGTTTCTTTCGCGCTGCAGGCGCGTCGCCCGCAGTCTATCCGAGTCCTGGGTCACCCCGTCTCATTGTCCGCTAGCCTTGCGCGTAGGCGGAAGCTTCGGCGAAAGCGCGCGCGGTCTATCGCAAACTTTTTTGCCATGCCCGCCAAAATTTTCCGAAGGAAAGGGTTAAAGGCCAGAAATGAGTTCTCAAAGACGAGATATCAAAGAAGGCCAAAACAAGAAAGAAAAACATCATGAAAAATCAAAACCCAGTATTCATAGCCATAATGTTAGTGTGTGCGCTTGCGTTTGCGCTTGCGCCAGTCACCAATGCGGCCCCGAGCCCCGGCGGTATTCCTACCGCATCTGCTGCTGCTAACAACCAGCCGAGCGCTGAGGGGGAGCAACTCCCGCTTATCACCATCCATAGCGCCGGGAATATCCCCCGGGGAAAGACCGGGTCATTCGTCCTGGAGATGAAGCCGGCACTCATGTTCGGTGGGATGTACGTAAACTTCAAGGTTAGCGGAACCGCTGTCGCAGGAGTTGATTACGTTGCGTTTGCCTCCCCGGCCTACCTCGGACAATCCGGTTATGCAACCATCCTGGTTCACACGCTGCCTGATCCCAGAGCATCATCCAACAATCAGGCGTATAGTGTTGTGGTAACACTGGAGCCTGGCGCGGGATATGCACTAGGCAATGCAACAGGTGGAGCGAGGTCAGCTCTAATCTGGATTAAGCCTTGAGCTTGAGTCTTCCACACGCGGCAACGAACGGCGCGCGTCGTCCCCAGGAAGGTTTCGGGGCGGCGCGGCGTCGTTATTTTGCGATCATTAGCAGCCTGCAGCATCGCCACAACGTGGGAAACGCAGTATCGCTCAATGGTTTCCTGTTGGTTTCTGATTGAGTCGTGATCCCGTGCGATTCGTCCAATTGCGCGATAAAAGAATTCCGGCTCCGAAAAAACCTTTGCAACGCCGGGGAAATTTTTCCGAAGGAAATGGTAAAGGCCCAAGAGAAGAAAGGAAACTTCAATCTATGAAAAACGGAGATACCATCGCCACTGTCATAGCGTTTTTATTCGTCCTTCCCTGGGTTGCGCGTCTCATAGCCTCAGCGAAGGCCACATGGCGCGCACTGACGGAAGGCCAAACAAGAAACGAAATCAAGCGGTATGAAAAAAGCGAAGTCCACTGACCAACCTCATGCTGCTATCTACTACCGTTACTAACTCTTTTCGCGCACGAGCATGCTGGAATTCCAGTGCATCGGGACATGCTTTCCTGCAGGCTATTTCTGGGCCTCGCCACACTCTGTTCCCGTAATCACTTCTTGCCGAATGAACGCGCGTCTCGCGGCGCGAGCGGCATTTCTTTCACGACGATGGGCGTATCTCCTGCAAAAACCTACGTTTCCCTTCGGATTCGCGAAATCCGAGGTACCGGTCACGCTTTAGCTTTGGCGAAAGGCGGGTCTTCGGTATCCCGTAACTTTTTTGCCACGCCCGCCAAAATTTTCCGAAGGAAAGGGTAAAGCGAATGCCTTATGAAAACAAAAATCGCACGCCATATCAGCCCCGGTGCAATTGCCATAGCGTTATTTTTGGCTGTCGCACTCCTCACGCGCGGGGCAACCGTTACAGTGATCAGCACTAATGACGGTCACGTTGCTTACTACGCAAAGCGCTCGCCGACGCCAGCGACAGCGGACACCCACAGTAAATAGCCTCCTGGTCGAGGCGGACGCGAAAGCTCCCGGTGCCACCATATGCACTGTTGAGCCGTGAAACTCTGGGGCCAGAAAGGGCAAGTGAGCCAAGTGCCGAGTCGACGGAACGAATAAATCAATGGGATTGCGGAAGGCCCGGCTGATCTGCGCTTGCGCCAACTTCGTTCCTTGGGGATGATGCAAATGCATGCCCGTAATTCTTGAGCAAACCGGGACAAACGTCACTACGTCCCGCTCGGCGTTTGTTCTGCGGTTCATCAGCACCGTCGCGCTTTGGACAATCGCGCTGCTGATCATGTTTTCAGGATATGAGATCTTGTTTTGGTTATTGATCAGCCTCTTTGGAATGATCGGACTCCTGGAATTTTATCGGATGCTCGATCACAAAGGGCTCCCCAATTTCAAAATCACCGGAATGATCTGCGGGGCTGTGATGCTCGCGGGCAGTTTTTATTACTTTTCAAAAATCGGGCCGGCGGGGTCCTACGATTTCGAAGTTGCCGTTCTACTCTTTTTCCTGCTGACCGTCTTTGGGCGACAAATGTTTGCGCGGCTGCGCCATGACGAACCGTTGCAAACGATGGCTTACACTTTGTTCGGGCTGCTCTACGTCCTTTGGCTCTTCAACTTCATTACCAAAATCGTTTATCTGACGCCGCGCTCGAGCACGGGTCAGTTGACCGGACAGTTCTACGTCTTGTACTTGATCGCAGTCACAAAATTTGCCGACATGGGCGCGTATCTCACGGGCAGCGCAATCGGGCGGCATCTGATGGTCCCGCACATCAGCGGCAAGAAAACCTGGGAAGGTTTCTTTGGCGCAATTGTTTTCGCGCTGCTTTGCAGCCTGGCACTGTTCAAACTAATGCCAGGGCATTTGCATGCGCTGACCTGGACGCACGCGACGGTTCTCGGGTTACTGCTTGGATTCGCCGCGGTGCTCGGCGATCTGGCTGAATCAATTATCAAGCGCAGCACTGATGTAAAGGACTCGGGAAATTTGCTCCCGGGAATTGGCGGCGCGCTTGATCTTTTGGACAGTCTGCTTTTCACAGCGCCGTTGTTGTTCTTTTATCTGCGGCTGGTGATTCGAGTGCCCTAAGAAAGAGTTGCTGACAGAATTAACAGAATGATCAGAATGGAAGAGAAACAGGAAAGGTACGACATTTGCGGCCAGATCATCGGCGCAGCGATGAAAGTGCACTCGACTCTTGGTCCAGGATTCCTTGAATCGGTGTATCAGAACGCGCTCATTTGGGAGTTGCTCAAGAGCGGATTCAAGGCGGAAGTCGAACGGCCAATCACCGTTTGCTATGATGGAGAGATCGTCGGTGCGTTTGCTGCTGATGTATTGGTAAATGAAAAGGTGATTGTCGAACTGAAAGTTAGTTTGGCGATTGCGAAGGTACATGAAGTCCAGCTTGTAAATTATCTTGTGGCAACCGGACTTGATGAAGGTCTGCTCCCAAACTTCGGAACCGAGCGGTTGGAGTTTAAAAAGAAATTTCGACGTCCACCGCAAAGCGAAGAAGTCTCCCTCTGAGATATTTTGTTAATTCTGTTCATTCTTTCAAAAAAATGAACCGCAAACGAGTCGTTATCCTGGGCGCGACCGGGTCAATCGGCGAAAGTGCGCTCAAAGTGGCAGGTGACATTCCGGAGCGGATGGAAATCGTCGGGCTGGCCGCGAACAGCAAAGCGGAAAAACTCGCCATGGCTGCGAATCAAACGCGCGCACAATCTGTCTGTCTCGTCGACGAGACGAAAATCGACATCCTACGAAAAGCACTCGATTACAGGCCTCGAATTTTCTCGGGAGAAGTCGGTTTGCGCGAGATCGCCTGCCTGACCGACGCGGATATGGTGCTGGTAGCGATCGTCGGCACCGGCGGGTTGCGGCCGGCGCTTGCGGCGATTGAAGCCGGCAAGGACCTCGCTGTAGCGAGCAAGGAGATCCTGGTAATGGCGGGCGAGATTGTGATGCGCGAGGCGCGCGATAATGACGTGAATGTTTTGCCGGTGGACTCCGAGCACAATGCAATCTTTCAGTGCCTGGAAGGCAAACGCTCAACGCTCAACGCTCAACGTTCAACGCCCAAGTCAGAAGGTTTAGCGTTGGACGTTGGACGTTGGACGTTGGACGTTTCCGACGTCCGTCGCATCATTCTTACCGCGTCCGGCGGCCCGTTCCGCGAAACCCCGCGAAAAGATTTCTATTCGATTACGCCAGAACAGGCGTTAAAACATCCGACCTGGAACATGGGACCGAAGATCACAATCGATTCCGCAACGTTGTTCAACAAGGGCTTGGAAATGATCGAGGCCCACTGGCTTTTTGGCGTCGAGATGAAGCGGGTCGAGGTTGTCATTCATCCGCAGAGCATCGTCCATTCAATGGTCGAGTTCGCAGACGGCTCGACGCTTGCGCAGTTGAGTCATTCAAACATGCGTTTCCCGATTCAATATGCTGTCACCTGGCCAGATCGGGTTCCAAACACTTTGCCGCCGCTCGATTTTTCGAAATTGTCGAAGTTGGAATTTTTCACTCCGCGCTACGACGATTTCCCTGCACTGAATCTCGCGCGGCGCGCGGGCAAGACCGGCGGCACATTGCCCGCTGTGATGAATGCCGCCAATGAGATCGCTGTCGCAGCCTTCTTAAATCGGCAGGTCCGTTTTCCGGACATCTGGCGCATTGTTGAAGAAGTGATGAATCGGCACACGCCCGTTGCGCACTCTGATCTCGATGCAATATTGCAAGCCGATCAGTGGGCGCGCAATGAAGCGCAGGGATGCGTCAAATCGCGAAATCGTTAAAAGAGTTACAACGACAACGCGATGACGTGTCCAATCAATGACCAACCCCTGATTACCAGAGACTAATCACAATGCTTCTGCACATCATCCGCGTCATCTTCATCCTGCTCGAGGTTCTCATTCTTTTTAACCTGCTGATCGTGGTGCATGAGCTGGGGCATTTTCTGGCGGCGCGCTGGCGAGGGCTTTACATAGAAAAATTCGGCGTCTGGTTCGGCAAACCGCTCTGGAAAAAAAAGATCAACGGCGTCCAATACTCACTAGGGTCGCTGCCGTTCGGAGGCTTCGTGGCACTGCCGCAACTTGCGCCGATGGACATCATCGAGGGCAAGGCGGATCTGGATCGGGCGAAGCTGCCGAAAATTTCCGCGCTCGACAAAATCATCGTAGCCATCGCCGGCCCGTTATTCAGTCTTCTGCTGGCGCTTTGTTTCGCCGCCATTGTCTGGGCTGTCGGTCATCCGGTGAGTGAAGGAGACTCGACCACTGTGATCGGTTACGTGGCGCCAGATTCGCCGGCGAAAAAGGCTGGCTTACAGCCCGGCGATAAAATCCTCTCAGTGGACGGCAAACCGGTTCGGCGCTTTCTCGGGATGAACGACAGCGTGAGCTGGGATGTTGTGCGAAGCGAAGGCGACAAAATCGCGGTGAAATTTCAGCGAGATGGCGCGGTGCAAACCGTTTGGGTGGAGCCTTACAAAGCAGAGACTCGCGGATGGCGCAGGAAAAGTGTGCGCCAGCTGCTCATCTATCCGGCAGAGACCCCGATCATCGAGAAAGTAGAGCCGAACACTCCGGCTGCGAAGGCTGGGCTGCGCTCAGGAGATATCATTCGCGGGTTTGATCAAACGCCAATCTACAATCCGATCGCGTTGTTGGAGTACATCAACAAACATCCCAACGACGAGCTTGTTCTCCACGTCGAGCGAGGCGGCGCGAAGTTTGACGTCCCGGTGAAACCGACGCTTCTACCCACGGCCGGTGAAATGAAACCACGCATTGGAATTCAATGGGACACGTCGGGGATAGTATCGATCCAGCATCCCAATCCAATCGAACAGGTTTACAACAGCGTGACCAGCACCTTAAAGACGATTGGTGCGGTGGCCTCGCCGAAGTCGGATGTAAAGTTGCAGCATTTAAGCGGCCCGGTCGGGATCGGTCGCATTTACTACCTGCTTTTCCAAAGCGAACGCGGCTGGCAACTCGCACTGTGGTTCAGCGTTATTCTGAATGTGAACCTCGCGATTTTGAACATGCTGCCGATTCCCGTGCTCGATGGCGGTCACATTGTGCTGGCCATTATTGAGTCGGTGCGCCGTAGACCGGTGAATATGCGTGTGCTTGAGATCGTGCAGACCAGCTGCGCGGCGGTGATCATTGGTTACATGCTCTACATCACGTTCTTTGATGTGCAGGACTTGCCCTTTGTAAGAAAAAAGCTGGATCAGTTAGAAGCACAATCGCCCACAAAAAGCTCCCAAACGCCATAAACCCGTAGCGCGTTGCGAGCTCGGTCGAGCCTTCGTACATTCGAACTCTCGTGAACTATTGCATTGATCCTCTTCGTTATCATCGCCGCGCCACGCGCGAGGTGAAGGTCGGCAACGTCGGGATCGGCGGGGACAACCCGATCCGGGTCCAATCGATGATCACCTGCGACACGATGGACACGGAGGCGTCGATCCAGCAGACGGTGGAGTTGACCGATGCGGGCTGTGAGATCGTGCGCATCACCGCACCCACAGTAAAGGACGCGCGCAACTTTGAGCACATCGTGAAGGGCCTGCGGGAGCGCGGCTGCGATGTGCCGATAGTCGCGGATATCCATTTTAAGCCTGAGGCAGCGATGGAAGCAGCGAAGTGGGTGGACAAGGTCCGAATCAACCCGGGCAACTATGCGGATTCGAAAAAGTTCGTCATCCGCGAATACACCGATGAGCAGTACGCAGCGGAGTTGGCGCGTATCCGCGAGCGGTTTTCGCCGCTGGTCGATCTTTGCAAGAAACGCGAGATCGCCATGCGTATCGGAACGAACCACGGCTCGCTCTCCGATCGCATCATGAATCGTTACGGCGACACGCCTCTGGGGATGGTTGAAAGCGCGCTCGAGTTCGCGCGGATCGCACGCGACTTGGATTATCACGATTTCGTTTTCTCGATGAAAGCGAGCAACCCGAAAATCATGATCGCCGCGTATCGATTGCTCGTGGCTCGATTAAACGAACTTGGTCCGGACTGGAACTACCCCCTGCATCTCGGCGTGACCGAAGCCGGTGAAGGCGAGGATGCGCGAATCAAAAGCGCAATCGGGATCGGCTCGCTGCTCGCCGATGGAATCGGCGATACGGTCCGCGTTTCGCTCACTGAAGACAGCCCGCATGAAATTCCTGTGGCGAAGGCGCTGATTGAAAACATTCGAGAAACGTCCAACGCCCAACGTTCAACGCCCAACGTCGAACTCTCCTTTGACCCGTACTCGTATCAACGACGGGCCACTGAGACGATTGAACGCGCAGGTATAAAACTCGGCGGCGCAGAATTGATTCGAGTAGTCGTCAGGAAGGCAAGTTTCAACAAGATCGCGCACAAAATCGACAGAATGGGCGATTACAGACCAGAGATTGTTTACGAAAATGCGCAGATCCAGGAGGTTGATCCCCGCGACGAGAATGCGATCGCGAAACTAAATTCCGAACGTGCTACGCGATTTGTTACAGTAAACGATGACGTCGATCTTCCCGTCATCGCTGCGTTCCGTTTGCTTGCTGCGCGATTGCAGGCGCGCCATCCGATTCTGCTGAAAGATGTGCTGAAGAATGACGAAATCCGAATGACGAATGACGAAACAAACCCGAATGACCGAATAACGAAAGGAGATTCGGACTTCGTCATTCCTTCGTCATTAGACATTCGTCATTCGTCATTCCTGCAGACGCTGCTGACCGCCTCAACCAACATCGGCTCGTTGGTGTGCGATGGAATCGGCGACGCGATTTTGGTGCAGGGCGAAGAAGCGCCGGGACAAGCGCTGCGTTTGAGTTACAACATTCTGCAAGCCGCGGGATCGCGCATTTTCAAAACGGACTACGTCGCCTGCCCTTCTTGCGGGCGGACGCTATTCAATTTGCAAACCACAACCGCGAAAATCAAAGCAGCAACGTCGCATCTCAAAGGAGTAAAGATCGCCATCATGGGCTGCATCGTAAACGGCCCAGGTGAAATGGCGGATGCGGATTTCGGTTATGTCGGCGGTGCACCGGGCAAAGTGAATCTCTACGTCGGTAAAACGGCGGTGAAATTCAATATTCCCGAGGCCGAAGCGGTCGATCGACTGAAAGACTTGATCCGCGAGCACGGCAAATGGATCGAGCCTGCACCGCAAAACGCCGCGGCGGAGTCTGTTTCGGCTTCGTGACGCTGAAGCGTTGAACCGTAAACCTGTGTGACAATGCCACGAATCACAACGGTCATTCGGGTTTCGTCATTTGTTCGTCATTCCTTCACGCCTCGCCTCGCGAAGGTTTGACTCCGCTTTGGTCTCTGCGATAGTCCACGCTTCTCCCCCCGGACAAGCGTCTCTCGAATGGATAAAATCCGTAATATCGCTATCATTGCGCACGTCGATCACGGCAAGACAACGCTGGTCGACCAATTGCTGCGCCAATCAGGGACGTTTCGCTCTAATCAAAAAATCGAGGAGCGCGTGATGGATTCGATGGATCTGGAGCGCGAAAAGGGAATCACCATTCGCGCGAAAAACGCGGCTTTTCACTGGAACGCTTATCGGATCAACATCGTCGACACCCCTGGGCACGCGGATTTTGGAGGCGAAGTCGAGCGCATCATGAAAATGGTGGACGGCGTGCTGCTGGTCGTCGATGCCCACGACGGACCGCAGGCGCAAACCCGTTTCGTTTTGCGCAAGGCGCTCGAGAACAAACTGAAGCCGGTCGTTGTCATCAACAAGATCGACAGGGAAAATGCGCGGCCGCATCGAGTCGTCGATATGGTTTTCGATCTTTTTGTTGAGCTGAAGGCAACCGACGAGCAACTCGATTTCCCAATCATTTACGCGAGCGCAAAGGAAGGGTTTGCCATGCGCGAGTTGTTCGCCACAGCGAATCCGTCCGATGGCGGACATGAAAACAACAAAGACATGACGCCGCTTTTTCAAGCGATCGTGCAGCATGTGCCGCCGCCGAAAATTTCAAGCGAGCCGTTCTTTCAAATGCTCGTGTCTAACCTCGATTACAGCGATTACCTCGGGAGAATTGCGCTCGGACGCATTGTGAGCGGTCGCGTTGCGATCGGCGACTCGATCGTCTGCATTCGGCGTGATGGCCGGCGCCAACGCGCTACCGTCACAGCGCTTTTCACATACGAGGGATTAGAACAGGTGGAAATAAAGCACGCGGCCGCTGGTGAAATCGTTGGTCTGACCGGCTTCGATGAGGTTTACATTGGCGAAACATTCACGGACCTCGAGGAACGGAGGCCGCTTCAATTCGTGGACATCGATCCGCCCACGATTCGCATGCACATTCTTGTTAACGACTCGCCCTTTGCTGGTCGCGAGGGAAAATACGTAACCGCGCGACATATTCGCGAACGCTTGACTCGCGAAACACGTGGCAACGTTTCGCTCCAGGTAAGTGACACAGAAACCGCCGGGGTATTTGAGATCAATGCACGCGGCGAAATGCAAATCGCAATCCTGGTCGAGCAAATGCGGCGGGAAGGCTACGAAGTAATGGTCTCCCGTCCGGAGGCGATTTTTCACCGGACTGAAGACGGCAATCTGCTCGAGCCGGTCGAAAATTTATATGTCGATCTACCGAACGAGAACCTAGGCGATATTTTGCAATCGATCGCTAATCGCAAAGGCGAGATTCTCGGCATGGATCATCACGCGTCGCGTGTTTCAATTGAAGCGATCATCCCCACCCGCGGTCTCATCGGCTTCGAGACCGATCTCGTCAATCTGACTCGCGGCGAAGGGTTGATGAGTCATCTTTTTCGCGAATATGCCCCTTTCAAAGGCGAGATCGGCGGACGCGGTCGTGGAGTGATGGTATCGATGGAAAATGGAGTTAGCACTGCCTACGCGCTCAACAATATCCAGGCGCGCGGCCGGCTTTTCATCGGACCGCAGGAAGACGTTTACGAAGGAATGATCGTAGGCGAGAACGCGCGGCCAGAAGATTTGCCAGTGAATCCCTGCAAGGCGAAACACCTTACGAACATGCGTTCGCAAGGTGAAGGCAAAGGCATCCAACTGGAAGCGCCGCTCCGCATGACTCTCGAGCGCGCCATCGAGTACATCGACATCGACGAATACGTGGAAGCAACGCCAAAATCATTGCGTTTGCGCAAGCGGATTCTCGACGCAACCGCCAGGAAGCGCGCCACCGTGATGGCTGCGTAAATCAAGAGCATCGACGCGGGCATCCGATACGTTGTATCTGCAGAGGTGTTTCGCGCAGCTCGCATCCGTTTTTCCTGAGCTCCTTGTGGCACGATTTCTCCGTCATTAAGGCTGCGATTTGCGAAGCTGTTATTGCTGCGGTTCTTTGCAGTCCGCAATCCGAACTCCGCAATTGTGATGTCTCGTCAATACACGCTGCAACGCGCGCCAATTTCCACGTCGATTCACGTCGACTACGCCGCTGAGCTGAATGAACAGCAGCTTGCGGCAGTGACCGCGCCGCCGGGCCCGATCCTTGTCATTGCCGGCGCGGGCTCGGGAAAGACGCGCACTCTTACTTATCGCGTAGCGTACCTGCTCGAGAACGGGATCGATCCCCGCAACATTCTGCTTCTCACATTCACGAATAAAGCTGCGCGGGAAATGCTCGGCCGGGTCGCGAATTTGTTACCGGTCGATGCGAGCGGACTCTGGGGCGGAACATTTCACTCGGTCGGCAACAGGATTTTGCGCAGGCACGGCAGCGCACTCGGTTACTCCAGCGGATTCAGCATCATGGACAGGGAAGATCAAAAGGATTTGATCGATACGGTGGTGGCCAATGCAGGGATTGATCCCAAGGAAATCCGGTTCCCGAAGGGCGATGTGCTTGCGGAAATTTTCAGTTTCGTCGTCAACACCGAGAACCCGCTGGAGGAATTGCTCGCGGAGAAGTTTCCTTATTTCCTACCACTACTCGATAAGATTCGAGATGTTCACGAGCGATATGAAAAAAAGAAGAAGGCGACGAACTCCATGGATTTCGACGACCTTCTGCAAAAGACGTTGTCGATGTTTCAGCAGCACGAGCGGATTGCAGAAGTTTACCGGCGGCAGTTCCAATTCATTCTCGTCGATGAATACCAGGACACGAACAAAATTCAGGCTGATCTGGTGGATCTGCTCGCACGCGACCACCGCAACGTGATGGTGGTAGGCGATGACGCGCAATCGATTTACTCCTGGCGCGGCGCGAACTTCCAAAATATTCTCGAATTTCCGAAGCGGTATCCGGACGCGCAGGTGTTCAAAATCGAAATGAACTACCGGAGCGTGCCGGAAATTCTGGAGGTGGCGAACGCAGCGATTGCCGCAAACGTTCAACAATTCCGCAAGCATTTAAGCGCGACGCGGGAATCAAAAGCGCTGAAGCCGGCCCTCGTGGCACTGAACGATGGCGCGGAGCAAGCCCAGTTTGTCGCGCAACGGATTCTCGAATTACGCGATGAAAATGTCGACCTCAACGACATCGCCGTGCTTTACCGCGCGCATTATCACGCAGTCGAGTTGCAGCTGGAGCTTTCCCGCCGGGGTATCCCTTATCAAATCACCAGCGGCATCCGATTTTTCGAGCAAGCGCACATCAAAGACGTGACTTCATTTATCCGTTTCGTTGCCAATCCGCGCGATCAAGTCGCGTTTAACCGAATGGTGAAATTGCTTCCCGGCATTGGCAATCGTACCGCTGAAAATCTTTGGCAGGCGTGGGAGAAGTCGGTTGTAGCCGCGGGCGTTGACCACGGCCCTGAAGAAGCAGCAGCACCCGCCGGGGTCAACGCCCCCGGCTACAGCCAGCGCCTGCTTGCCATGAACGTCTCGGCAAAATCAAAAAAGATGTGGACACAACTGGCGCATACCCTCGACGAAATCGCACCTGGCGGCCAACCCAATCCGCCTTCGGAAATGATCGCATCAGTCGTGGAAGCGATCTACGACGATTACGCCAAAGTGAACTTCACCAACTACGAGCTGCGTCGCGAAGACCTGGACCAGCTCGCAGTTTTTGCCCGTCAATTCAAGGACGTGCACGAATTTCTTGCCCAGTTGGCACTGATCAGCAACGTCGATGCAGAGGCCAGGTCAACCCAAGGCGCAGACAACGAGGCGGTCAATCTGTCCTCGGTGCACCAAGCGAAGGGCCTCGAGTTTCATACGGTGTTCGTGATCTGGCTCACCGACGGGATGTTCCCGAGCAGCCGCTCTCTCGACACGCGCGAAGCATTGGAGGAAGAGCGGCGATTGTTTTATGTGGCCATCACACGCGCGCGCGACGAGCTTTATCTCACGTATCCGCAAAGGCGCTTGTCTGGTGGCTATGGCGACGTGTTTCAACGGCCATCACGTTTTCTACAGGAAATTTCAAACGATCTCGTCGAAGACTGGCAAGTAAGGAGAAAATGATCCGGAGGCCACGGATTAACACAGATGAAACACGGATAAGACATGCTAGAAATCGAAGGAGAGCATCCGGACAAGTTGCTGCATCGAGCAACGACCGAGGCGATCATTGGAGCTGCGTTCGAAGTGCATCGCGAGCTTGGGTACGGATTTCTTGAGCGGGTTTATCAGCGTGCATTACAGGTGGAGCTAAAGCGGCGGGGCGTTGCTGCCGAGATCGAAAGACGCATTCAGGTTCAATATAAGGGCGTGATCGTGGGCGACTATGACGCCGATTTAATCGCCGACGGCTGCGTCGCCGTCGAAATCAAGATCAATCCGCAGTATGACAAGCGCGACGAAGCCCAGTTGCTCAATGAGCTGAAAGCGACTGGTCTCAAGGTCGGATTACTCCTCAATTTCGGACGAACTCAAGTGGAGTACAAACGGCTCGTCTTTTAATCCGTGTTTAATCCGTGTTTCATCCGTGGCGTTCTCGTCTTCTGAATTTGTGTTTCATCCGTGTTCATCCGTGGCTAAGCAATGAATTTGTTGCCGGAGAAAAAAATCGCTGGAATCCTAGCACCGTTGTTTGCGTTGCGCGGCGAAAACGATTTGGGAATCGGCGACGTTGCGGCGTTACGCGAGTTTATCGATT
>QHMS01000246.1 GCA_003217895.1 Verrucomicrobiota bacterium | reverse complement strand
TGACGTACATGACGATCCCAGCCACGATTTCGGGTGGCCCATCCATTTTCCAGGTGCGCATCGGCTCCGGCGAAGTGCTATCGGCGGGGGACGAAGCAGATTTTCTGGTCGCGTTTTACCAGCACAGCTATCAGGACCATGTCGGTTTCCTGCGTGACGGCGGCGTATTGCTTTATGATTCGGACAACGTCGAGCCAAACCTCGATGACAAACGTTTCTTTTACGTCGGCGTGCCGATCACTGGCCTCACCGTCGAAGCGCTCGGCGGCACCGCGAAGGACAAAGGCAAAAATATTTTCGTCCTTGGTCTGATCTCAAAAATTTTCAATCTCGATGTTGAGAAGCTAAAAAGAATCATCACTGAAAAATTCGGCGGCAAAGACGAGAGCGTGGTCAACACTGCGTTGATGGCGTTCCAAGCCGGTTACGCGTATCCCGTGGGCAACGTTCTCGCGAAGCATTATCGGTTCGAGCACATCCCAAGAGCGAGCGGACGCGCGCAGATCACGATGGACGGGAACCAGGCGCTGGCCTACGGACTGATCGCGGGCGGCGTGCGCTTCGGCGCCGGTTACCCGATCACGCCGTGGTCGTCCGTGATGGAAACGCTCCGGCGCGAGCTGCCAAAGTATGGCGGGATTTTTGTCCAGGCCGAAGACGAACTGGCATCGGTCTCGATCGCCCTTTCAACGCGGCGGGCCGAGCACCGGTTTGCCTACCAACGTCGAGCAAAGCGATTTGCATCAGGCGATCTTCGGCAGTCACGGCGACAGCCCGCGCGTCGTGCTCGCGCCGGCGAGCGTGGAAGATTGTTTCTACATCGCGATCGAGGCGGCTCGGATTGCGCGCAAATACAGCACGCCGGTTTTCATTTTGAGCGATACCTCGCTGGCCACGCGCATCGAGGCTTTCGATGAGCCGGATCTGCCGAAGCTGATGCAGAATTCAAAACCGGACTTGACGCCGCGACAGACGCACAAGCCGTATCCGATCGATCAAGTCACGCAGCATGTTCCGCCTGGCACGCGCATTCTCGATGGAAAATACCCGCTGCTGGCCGGACTCGAGCACGACGAGATGGGGCATCCGACCGGTTCGCCGAAGTTGCACATGGCCATGACCGCAAAGCGCCGCAACAAATTGCGCAAGCTCGCCGAAGAAATTCCAGTGCCGGAAATTTATGGCGATCAGGAAGGCGACACCTTGCTCGTCGGTTGGGGTTCAACCTATGGCCCCATCCACGACGCTGCGAAGACGGCGCGCGAGAACGGCGAGAAAGTCGGCGCGTTGCATTTGCGTCATCTCCATCCGCTGCCGAACGGTCTTGAGAAAATTTTCGGGAAATTCAAGCGCATCGTGACTGTTGAGATGAACGATCAGGGCGTTTATGGCTACGGACAGCTCGCCACCATTTTGCGGGCGCGCTATTGCGAACCGAAAATCACCAGCTTCACCAAGACCGACGGGCTGACGTTCCGGGTGAAAGAAATTTTAGACGGCGTATTCAAGGGCAAATCCTTCCTTGCGCGACACATTCCTCGCGAAGGCGCGGAAGTCCTTCACGAGGCCGGCGCGGAAAACGTGAAACACTTGAAGGAAGTCGTGCCGCAGGGAGTCGGCTAACGTCCGCGACAAGCGGCGAGCCAGGTGTAGAGGCGCTTGTGCCAAGCGCCTGTACAATTTGAATTGTAGGGCGTCTGGGTCAGACGCTTTATTTTCCTGTTTTCCTTGCTTCCAGGTTATTTTCGAGTCGCGGTCCATTGGGCCACACAAAATTCTTCAGCGCGTACAGCTCTAGTGCGAACGGAATGTAACCGCCATACCCGAGCAGCGGCATTTCGAAAATTTGCAAAAACGCCAGGCCCGGGATGTGATAAATCCACTTGGGAAACGAATAGTAGTTCCACATCTCCCAAAACAAACCACAAACCAGCGCGCCAGCTGAAAGGGAGATAACTGTGCGCCAATCGCCGTCGCGCAGTTCCTTCAGAAAATAGGGGCGCCGTGTCCAGTAATTGATCGGCTCCAATATGAACACGAGCGCAATCCAGGTAAACGGGTAAAAAATTTTCGGCCAGATCAGCATCGCTGAGAGCATCGCCAGTCCGATAATGAGGAGACCGACAAATACGTGCTGCGTTGCAGGCACGCGCTGGGCCGACGCGAACCGTTTCATCCAACCGAAGCTGCCTATTAGCTCGGCAGTTTCGAACACTGCTGGAACCACGACTGAAAATGAAATCGTCAAGAGCAAATTGAACTGGAGTGGCGTGAACAGATCGCGGCCAAGGTATTCCCAATTCGCAGTGCGGACATTGATCAGCTCAAACAACCACCACACCGGCGCAGAAAGCGCAAAGAGCAGCACAAAATTTTTACGGGAACGCGTCCAGATCGAATCACCCACGCGCCGCTGCACGAGAGCATCGACAATCAAAATATATCCAATCCAGAGCGGAAAGAACAGGTAAGCTGTGCGCACGCCCGGCAGCGTCCAGTTCAGCGGCCAGCAAACCGCGACGACGATAAGGCCCACCCAGCCGCGTGCCGACCAGCGAGATCTGTTGTGACCCATCTCTCAATCACTCGCGTTTTCCACGCGCTGTGGTAGACATTTATTGAGATATCGACGTTATGAGTGAAACAGCAACAGGCAATGGAGACGGTTCCGGTGTAGAGGCGGTCGCCGCGGAGACCGCCGTCGCAGAACCGCCCAGGGAAAAACTCACCAAAAAGGCGATCACTGCCGATCAGCCGACATGGTGTCCCGGCTGCGGTGATTTCGCCGTGCTCGCAGCGTTTTACAAAGTCCTCGAGAAACGCAATCTCGAACACGAGAAGATCGTTACTCTTGCCGGGATCGGTTGTTCATCGCGCTTCCCCTATTTCGTCAATGGCCACGGCGCGCATTACATCCACGGCCGCGCCGTGCCGCTGGCCAGCGGCATCAGCCTGGCCCGGCCCGATCTCCATGTGTTCCTCTTCGGCGGCGACGGCGACGGGTTCTCCATCGGTGGCAACCATCTCGATCACGGCGCGCGCAAGAACATCAACATGACCTATTTCATCATGGACAACTTCGTCTATGGCCTGACCAAGAAACAAACCTCGCCCACGTCGCCAATTGGGTTCAAGAGCAAGACCGATCCCACCGGCGCGATCGATCAGCCGGTCAACCCGAAGAAAAAATTGATCGCAGGCGGGGCAACCTTCATCGCGCGCACACACGCCGCGAATGTGACTCACCTGATCCAACTGATCGAGCGCGCGATGGATCACCAGGGCTTCAGCGTCATCGAATGCCTGTCTGAATGCGTCGAATTTTTCCCGGACGTATTCGATCCGGCCAACCCGAAAAAAGGTGGCAGCTTTGAACTCATCCAGGAAAAAAAATGGGACAACACACCCGAGGACGAACTCCGGCACGATGTCACCGACGAGCTGGCCGCGTACAAACTCGCGCAGTTACCATTCCCCGGGGTCTTTGGCGTGTTTTACGAGACCGATCGCCCGACCAAGAACGCGCTCGAGAAAAAGTGGATTTCGACAGAATGAAGTAATCTGGCGAGCGCACGCCTCTGGCGTGTTGGCGATTGCGTCCTGGAGATCGCGAACTTTCGTTGTAATTAGATCACCTCTTTGCCCGCAGGAACCTGCCTCACCCGGAGGAACGCTCTCACGATTGGCGCTCGCCACAGACAATCATCTCTGGAAACCATTTAAACCACTGGCCTCCGGAACTTCTGGCTCTGTAACGAGCCAGTCAGCTAGTTGATGAGTTGATGACCGGAAAATTCCGATCAGTGATTCGATCGAGCAGATGATCCAACAGTGCCGGCAGAAGACGCCCAACGCTCACTCCTCACTGAGATCTTTTCGGTCGCTGCGCATCTTATCCCGCAACGGAATTGATCTGCGGGTGGTTACGTATTAAGACAATCAAAATTATGAAATTACGTTCGTTCGTTTTCGCTGCGTTTCTGTCACTGCCTTTGGCGTCCTTCGCGCAGGTAGGCATCTCCATCAATATCGCTCCGCCCTTTCTGCCGATCGTGGAGCAACCGCCTTGCCCGGTTGAAGGCTACATATGGACTCCCGGTTACTGGGCCTATGGGGACGAGGATTATTATTTGGTGCCAGGCGTTTGGGTCGCTCCGCCGACGGTGGGTTTGCTGTGGACACCGCCGTGGTGGGGCTTCAACAACGGCGCTTACGTTTTTAACGAGGGCTACTGGGGCCCGACTGTCGGTTTTTACGGAGGCATTAACTATGGCTATGGCTACTTCGGCGATGGTTACTGGGGCGGCCGATGGGAAGGAAACGTGTTCCGTTATAACACCGCGGTGACGCGTGTGAATACGACTGTCGTTCATAACACCTTTGTCGACCGCTCGGTGATGAATAAAGAGGTGAACCGTAGCCGTGCCAGCTTTAACGGGCCTAATGGGGTGAAAGCGGAGCCGACTGCGGAACAAAAAGCCGCTGCGCAAAACGCTCGGAAAATGCCGCCAACTTCCCAGCAGCTCGCACGGCGGGAGGCGGCAAGCAAGGATCGCAATCTCCACGCATCGGTGAACAAGGGCCATCCGAACAACGAAGCGATCAAGTCATTCAATCAGACCCACGAGCAGGGCAAAGGCGCCGAAGGACTCGGGGCTGCAGCGGGAGCAGGGAAAGCTGAAAATAAAACCGGGAACGTAGCCGAACATCACGGCCAGGGGACAGGAATGAATGCTGAAGAACACGGGTACAAACACGCCGCCGAAAAAAATCACGGGAACATGCGAAACGCTGAGGGAAACCAAGCCAGGATGCGTTCCGGCAACGCAGTCCAACACGGAGGCGCTGCTCACGGATCGCATGCGATGAATCAGCAGATGCAGCATCATCAGCAGCAAATGGGCGCGCAGCATCATCAGCAACAGATGGCTGCCCAGCATCATCAGCAAATGGGTGCGCGGCATTATCCGCCCCCAGGAGCAAGTCGCGGCGGTCCCCCGCCGCAGCAAAAGCAGCAAGGCAAGAAAAAAGGCGAACACTGACGAGTCGAACGTATAAACGATACAGGAAGAAGTATAAAGTAAGGCCTTGTTACTTCTGCCTTCCTAATTCTTACGTCTGACTTCTCACCACCGTCACGCGCAGAAAGGTTGCAGGAATGGAGGTGGCATCCGGACTTTTGTTTTGGCTGTTGAACAGCTCTTCAAGTTCTTTCTGTAGCGCAGCCGCCTGGCCTTTCTTTTCCGCGGCTTCGAACGCGTTCATGGTCGGCCCATAATATTTTCGGAATTCATCCACCAACGCTGACGGTGTGCCCGGAAAATTGAAGGTGAACGTGTCCCGCGCGAAAGAAATGTTCTTCGCGGGAACTCCTGCTGCGCCAAAACGCTCGATCACATTGCTCTCGACGCCCCATGTCATTGGGCTCACGAAACCTTCCGGCGGCGGCGGCGTGTAGTTTGAACTGATCTTCAAAAGCTGCGCCACGAATGTGGGGTCATTGGGAATCCAGTTGCCCATCACGATGCGGCCGCCTGGTCGTGTCACGCGCACCATCTCTTTGGCAACCTCGAACGGCTTGGGCGCAAACATCGCTCCGAAAATACTAATCACCAAATCAAACGACTTGTCCGGCAACTGGTCCAAATTGGACGCATCGCCTTCCTGAAACTTAATGTTGGTCAGGCCTTCTTTCGCAGCTCGTTTGTTCCCAGCCTCGACCAGGTTCCGCGCGATATCGATGCCCAGCACGTCCGCTCCGAGTTTCGCCGCGGGCAATGCCGTCGTGCCATCGCCGCATCCGAGGTCGAGCACCTTTAGGCCTTTTGTAATTCCGAGTCGCTGCACGAGCGCCTCGCCGCTTTCGCGCATGGTCGCGGCAATGCGCGTGAAATCGCCTTTTTCCCAGAGTGCTTTGTTTGGATTCATGGGGAGCATTTACGATGTGCAACCAGATAGGGCAAGAGCCGCTCAGACCCAACTTCGCTCTTTTGAAGTAACAGAGGTGTCACCTTCGCCACCACATTGCGCAAGATCAGCAGCGAGGACAGAGTTCTGCAACTGGGAGAGCCGTAAGTCCGGAGCTGTGAAAAGACGGCGTCTGGGAGGCGGTCTCTTTAGGTAAGGGCAGCCAAAAGCTCGCTTAGTTCGATTCTGACAATGCTAGAAGCCGTGTCGCTAATGCCGTAAGGCAGGATGAGTTGCCCGTTGTGGACGAGCGAACCGCAGGAGTAAACTACATTGGGAACGTAGCCTTCCCTTTCGTTCCCTTCCGGTCTAAGGAGGGGCTCTTTCAGCCGGCCAATGACTCTTGCAGGGTCGTGCAAATCGAGCAAGGTCGCTCCAATACAGTATTTTCGCATTGGACCTACGCCGTGAGTAAGAACTAACCAGCCAGCTTCGGTTTCAATCGGTGAGCCACAGTTGCCCAGCTTCACGAACTCCCAGGGCTGTTGGGGTTCTTCTAGTAGCACAGAGTTGCTCCAAAAATGCGGGTTATCAGAGAAGCTCAGGAAAAGGTCCTCATCATCCTGTCGTGTAAGCATCACATAGCGTCCATCGATCCGACGAGGGAAGAGAGCCATGCCTTTGTTTTGCACCGCCCGCCCGTTAAGAGTCAGGACATGGAAGTTAAGGAAGTCTGTGGTCTCGATCAGCTGGGGTAGAATGACTCGACCATTGTAGGCGGTATAGGTCGCGTAGTAGATAACGCTCCCATCGTCTTCGACAAAACGAACGAAGCGAGCGTCCTCAATGCCATTGCTCTCATTGGGCGAGACGGGAAAGATAATGCGTTCCGACATTTCCGAAGAAGGAGCGAAATGAATTTCGTAGTTGGATTCCGCCAGCCAGTGCATGCACTCCAAAGTTCGCGGCACGTCGCGCGTATGTGCGGATGCTTCGTCAAACGCTGCTTGCTGGATGGACTTATCCAACTCATCAAAGAGGAAGGTCTTACCTAATCGTTCCATGACCGAAGCCGCCCAGTCATTCTCGAGTCCCATCTCACTCAGTTTGTCCAGGAAGGCGCGTTTATGGTAG